>CAYJHU010000076.1:0-9394 GCA_964369655.1 uncultured Desulfovibrionaceae bacterium
ATATGTGGCGCGGGCGTAAGATTATTTAAGAAAAGTTTTTTGGGAGGCGCTGCCGCCCAAACCCTCCGCCAAAGGGGATAATCCCCTTTGGAAACCTTAATGCCTTATTTTTCAATAAGTTGAAAAATAAGGTGACAAAATTTATGTAACAATTTCGTTATTCTAAAAAGTCTACTTCAAAACTTGCCCTAACACAAAGGCCATGCGCTGGCTGTATTGATGATGGTTGCGCAATTCTTCTTTCCAGCCAATTTTTAGTTCTTGGCGAGTGCTTTCGGGCATATTTTTCATAGCTCGCATGAAGTCATCAGGACTTGCAAAGGCCATATGACGGGTGAGCTCTTGCGGAAAAATATCAAGGCCTTTAGTGTAATTCGTCCACAAAAATCCCCCTGCCGCCCAAACATCAAAATGCCTTTGTGTTAAGCCCCAAGGCAAGAGTAGGGACGTTACGTTGAGCACTTGCGGCGCTACGGCATAAACTTCACGCAAGATGCCATAATAATCTAGCACATCACAAAATCTTGCCCTGCTCACATCTACGCCTTTGAGCGCTTCTTGCCAGGCCTCGCTATCACCAAAGATAGCCGAAGGTACCGTAATCATAGCTTTAAGCCACTGCACTCTTTGGGCTTTGGCGCATTCTTCAGCCATTAGCCCCACATGGCGTACATCCTTGCCCGGCCACAGTGTTCCCTTGGAGGGGAGTGCTGTGCCATGGCGTTTTTGTAGCCACCATAAAAAATCCGGCGATTCCTTGTGCTCATTTAAAAGCGTAAGCCCTTGCTCTAATTCATTTTCATCAAGGCGCAAAGCCGCAAAAAAACCTTGCTTCTGAGGAAAAGATGCCCGTCCCACAAAAACGCATTGCGCATTTTGTACGGCTTCAATTATTTGCAAGGATTCATTGCGGTATTGCGTTTGCTGAGTATTCCACATGTGCTGAGCTACAGCGAGCGGCAAATGATGTACATTTTCAGCCCCTTCCATGCGCAATGTCGCAATGAAAGATGCATCAGTTACAAAAATATGCGCCTTTTTCCACCAAGGTAAGCGCAATGAGCTAAGCACATGCCATGGATTATCCACAAACCAAAGAACCACTGGAATATTGAGTGCTTGTAATAAGGCAAAATCTTGCCCGTCTGCACTAAGCCCCGCCAAATTAATGGAGAAAAAAAGCTCTGCGTCTTGAAGCTCAACATCTTGTTGCGCATGTTGTGCGCGTTGCGCAGTAAAACCTAAGGAAGCAAAAGCTTCACTTACTTCAGCATAGAGGAGACCTTGTTCTGAACATCCTATAATGACCTTTTTTTGTAGCTTTTTCTTTGAATCAACGCGCGCTGTTTTGGCTTGCTGCACCTTTGCCAAGACTTGCCCCAAAAGTGGTAACCAAAAATCCGTATCAAGTTCCAAGTTCTGCCTAAACCACCAAATATGCAGATTATAATTTTGCATGAGTTGGTTTACGTCTTTCATTTGAACCTTTTGCCAATGGGTAGGCGCTTGCCATGAAATGTTTTGTTGCTCAAGATGATTTTCAAAGGTCGGATTTTCAAGATAATAAACTATTTTATCCGTTGAAAAAAATTCTGTAGATAACAGCGAGCATCCACCAAGTATAAGCTCTGCCTGTACTGCTTGCTTTGGAGCATGATAATGCACAAAAGCCCCTTCGCCGCTATTTAAGGTCATAAGGCGTCCATGAACATTGGGCATTTTCACGCGCTGAGGGGCAGAATTTTTCATGAAATATCCTCAAAATAGCTCATGCAAAGGAATTGCTTGGCTAGATACAATTTTTAGCATATATTCCCACTCGGTGAACTTATGAAGGAATACAGAGATTTTTATTTTCGTAAAGCGAAGGAGCAAAATTATCCTGCGCGTTCAGTGTACAAGCTAAAAGAGATTGATAATAAATTCAAGCTCTTTAAGCGCGGCATGAAGGTGCTTGATCTTGGTGCTGCCCCTGGCTCATGGTCCCTTGGCGCCGCCGAAAAGGTGGGCAAGGAGGGGCTCGTCTTAGCCCTTGATATTCAAAGCACTGAAACAAATTTTCCTCCAAATATTACTTTTATGCAAGAAGATGTTTTTGAGCGTTCTGAAGAATTTGAAGAAAAGCTCACAAAGATCGGCCCCTTTGACGTCATCATGAGTGATATGGCGCCGCGCACCACAGGTACTAAATTCACAGATCAAACACGCTCATTGGAGCTATGCATAGAAGCTTTTAATGTGGCATGCTTACACTTAAAAGTAGGCGGCTCTTTTATAATAAAAATTTTCATGGGGCCAGATATCCAAGATGTGCTCACCCCCATGCGCAAGGCTTTTGGCAAGGTAAAATCCTTTAAGCCCAATAGCTCGCGCCAAGAAAGCAAAGAAACTTTTTTTGTGGCCACAAATTTCAAGGGCAATTTATAAATTATATAACGTAGAGTTATTTTAAATTAAAATAAAGAGAGGTCGATATGGCAGGACATAGCAAATGGGCTAACATTCAACATCGTAAAGGGCGCCAAGACGCCAAGCGTGGCAAAATTTTTACTAAAGCCGCCAAGGAAATCATCATTGCCGCCAAAGGCGGCGGCGATCCAGCCGGCAATTCGCGCTTGCGTGCTGCCATTGCCGCAGCCAAAGCCGTCAACTTGCCAAAAGATAAAATCGAAGGCGCCATCCGCAAAGGTACAGGCGAAGACGCAGGCGGCGAATTATTTGAAATCTCCTACGAAGGCTACGCCCCAGGCGGCATTGCCGTTGTGGTAGAAACCGCTACCGATAACAAAAACCGCACCGTTGCCGAAGTTCGTCACTTGCTCACCAAGCATGGCGGCTCCATGGGCGAAACAGGATGCGTTACCTTTATGTTTGATCGCAAGGGCGTCATAAGCATTGATAAATCAAAATATGATGAAGATGCCATGATGGAAGTTGCCTTAGAAGCCGGCGCCGACGATGTTATCGACGATGGTGACAGCTGGACAATTCATACCGCGCTCACCGACTTTGCCGCCGTGCGCGATGCCCTCGAAGAGCAAGGCGTAGAAATGCTTTCCGCTGAATTAGCCATGATTCCACAAAATACCATCGCCCTTGATGCCGATGCGGCGCGTAAAGTGTTAAAGCTTATGGACGCCCTAGACGATTGCGACGATGTGCAAAATGTCTACGCAAACTTTGATATTTCTGAAGAAATTTTGGCCGAATTAGAATAATGCGCGTGCTCGGCATTGACCCCGGCTCGCGCATTACGGGCTGGGGTATTATCGAAGAAAATGGCGGCGTACTCAAACTTATTGACTGCGGCGCCATCTGCACCACACAAAAAGCCGGTGTGCCATTTTCTGCACGCCTTGCGCATATCTATAAAGAACTCCACGCCATAATAGCCCATCACCGCCCCCAAGAAGCCGCCATCGAAGAAGTTTTCACAGCACAAAATGCCAAAAGCGCCCTAAAGCTAGGCCAAGCTCGCGGCGTTGCCGTGGCCGCAGCAGCCAGCCACGCTCTCCCAGTTTTTGATTATGAACCAACCCTTGTAAAAAAATCCATCGTAGGCGTTGGACGCGCAGAAAAAACGCAAGTTGCCTATATGGTAAAAATCCTACTCAATACCAAAGAAGAATGGCCCATCGACACCAGCGATGCTCTCGGCGTTGCAATATGTCATATGAACATGCGCAGATATTTGCAGAAAGTTTAAAATTTTTTCTGGGGGGAGGGACGCCTAGGCGCACGATATCCGTAAGGCTCGTGCCTCGCCAACGGCTACAAGCCTTTGGTCGGTTTTGAAAAAAGCCCCTCCCCCCCAGACCCCCCTCCGCAAAAACTTTTTATGCGAATTTTCCTTGCGGAAAATTCGTTAAAATTTTTTTAGGGGAATAATTTTTATAGCTGGAGTATAGATTACGTTATTTTCAACTTGTTGAAAATAACGCGTGAGGGTTTCCAAAGGGGATTATCCCCTTTGGCGGAGGGTTTGGGAGGCAGAGCCTCCCAAATATTATCTTAAATTATCTCTTCAATTCCATAGCTTTTTTGAGCATTTCATCGGCTGTGGTTACGACCTTACTATTACTTTGGAAGCCACGCTGGGTGATAATCATATCCACCATTTCTGAGGCCATATCTACGTTTGAGCCTTCAATATAGTTTGCTTGCATGCTGGCATAATTTTCCGTACCGGCTTTACCAAGATCCATGGCTCCGGCTTCTTCTGTGTAGGAGAAAAGATTTCCGCCTTCGCGTCTGAGGCCATCTTCACTAGTAAAGCGTGCCACGGGTATTTCATAAAGCGCCACGGTTTGTGAGTTGCTATAGCGAGCAGATATGGTTCCGTCGTCGCTGATTTCAATGCTGGTTAAATAACCTTCCGCATAGCCGTCTTGTTCCTTGGTGTTAAGGCTATTGCCTATACCGGCAAGGGCGGTGGTGGCATTGCCGGTGCTGATGGTATTTGTGCCCATAGTACCAAGAAGAAGCGGATCAGTGCCAACATCTGCGGCTGATGCAGGTAAATCTTCCATTTCTCCGCCGGCGGTAAGTCCAAAGTTCAAGCTAATGATTTGTCCATTAAGATCTATAGTTGGGGAGCCATTGGTGAGCGTTGCCGGTGTCCAGTTGGCAAGGTCTGTGGTATCCCCTGTGGGACTAAAGGCGGACATATCCACAAGCTCACCGGAGGAGTTAAAGGTCAGCGTACCTGAGAGCAAGGCTTGACCGGGTTCGCCTTCGGCATTGGGGTCAGTGCCTATTACAAATTCCATAATTGTGTTTGGATTAACTAGGTCACTGGGGGCGCCGTCCACGTAGAGATTAAGATATTGTGTATTGCCTTCGGCATCTATGACGCTAATTTGCTGCTGATAGCTTGATGAATCTTCTGATAAAGGAGGGTTTTGTGTGCCATCATAGTTTTGCGCCATGCTAAAATAAGGATTGGCTGGGTCTGAATTCATATCACCAATGCTACCAAAGTTAAAACCGAGGGTGACGGTGCTGGTGGCTTTGGGGGCAAGAATTTCAAACTCGGCAAGATTTATATCACCAAGCGCACCTTTGTTGCCAGCTTCATCAAGAGGGTAGCCCATGAGGTGTTCTTCGGTAGGAAGTTCCATATAGCCTTCTTCATCAAAGCGGAAGTTGCCTGCGCGGGTATAGAAAAGATTTCCTTCTTCGTCCTGCACCTGAAAAAATCCTGTACCTGTCAAGGCTAAGTCCGTGACAGCACTACCTAGTTCAAGAGGGCCTTGCTGGAAAAGGGTGCGCACATTATCAACTTGCACGCCCATGCCCATTTGACCGATGGCAACCTTGGAATCTTCCTGTGCCTCCCAAGAATTGCCAATGCCGGCTTGGGTTTGGTACATCAAGTCCGAAAATTGTATATCTTGCTGTTTATAGCCGATGGTGCTGACGTTGGCTAAGTTATTGGTAATGACGTTCATCCCTTCGGATAAACTTTTCATGCCGGTAGCACCGATAAAGAGCGCGCTATTCATAAGCATCCCCTAGTGTTCAGTTACAAGGCTGTTGAAAAAGTGCAAATTGCGGCGTCAGGCTTATTTTTTGCTCCAGTTACGTATGTCTTGATACGCGCCTTTCGCAAAAAACTTCGCCTTCCTAGCACTTTACGCTTTTTGAACAGCCTGCAGTAAAAATATAAAAACTGTTTTGAACTACAGATTTTTTCAACAGGCTGTTATAAGCCAAGAGCAGGCAATAATTTCCTGCTTTTTCTGTGTACTGAATGTAAAGCATATAGCGTGCCAAGTGAGGAGTGAATATCGTATTTATATTTGTTTAGCTTGCCTTTTCTGTAATACTTTTGAGCGCTTTTGGCGTTTTTATCCTTTCGATTTGTAGTTTATGATAAATAGAAACCTCAAATATCACGGAGTGATATTTGAGGCGAGAAAGTTTTTTGATGGGGGTTTGGGGGAAACTTTTTTTCAAAAAAGTTTCCCCCAAGAAAAAAAACAAATAATATCTTAAACTATATACCCATAATATTAAAGCCGGCGTCCACGTAGATAATTTGTCCGGTCACTGCGCTGGACAAATCAGAGCCAAGGTATACGGCAGAGTTGCCTACGTCCTCGGTGGTGACATTGCGACGTAGGGGGGCATGTTCTTCAATGTGTGTGAAGATGTTTTTAAGGCTAGCCACGGCAGAGGCGGCAAGGGTCTTAATGGGACCTGCGGAGATGGCATTGACGCGGATGTTTTTTGCGCCAAGGTCATAGGCAAGGTAGCGCATGGAGCATTCAAGGGAAGCCTTGGCTACGCCCATGACATTATAGCCGGGGAGCACGCGCTGTGAGCCGTTGTAGGTCATGCTGATAACAGAAGCGCCATCAACAAGAAGCGGTTCAAAGGCTTGGCATACGGCGGTGAGTGAGTAGGAAGAAACCTTTTGTGCCAATTCATAGCCGTCACGGCCGGTATCTACAAAACGCCCTTGTAAGTCTTCACGGTTGGCAAAAGCTACGGAATGCACGAGGATATCAATGCCGCCCCATTTTTCTTCTACGGTTTTCACTGCGGCGGCAATTTGTGCATCATCACATACGTCCAGTGCTAGGGTAAATTCGGCACCCATTTCTTCGCTGATGGGGTCTACACGTTTTTTGATGGCTTCGCCTACATAGTTAAAAGCCATGCGTGCGCCTTGGGCTTTAAAGGCTTGAGCCACACCATAGGCAATGCTTTTGTTGTTGGCGATTCCAAGTATAAGAGCTCGTTTTCCTTGAAGTAACATAGACAATCTCCCTTAAGCGTCCAGTGAGGTACCGGTAATAATTTTATAAGCTTCGGCATAGCGTGCGGCGGTGGCCTTGACTACGTCTTCGGGTAATGTTGGAGGTGGTGGGGTTTTATCCCAGGGCTGTGCTGAGAGCCAGTCGCGCAAGTATTGCTTATCAAAGCTTGCTTGGGCGCGTCCTTCTTCGTATTGGTCGGCGGGCCAAAAGCGTGAGGAATCCGGAGTCATGACTTCATCAATGAGGACGAGCTCATCACCAACCATGCCAAATTCAAATTTGGTGTCGGCCATAAGAATTCCGCGCGTGGCGGCATATTCGCGTCCTGCTTCAAAAATCTTGAGGGATATTTCTTCAACTTTATTGGCAATGTCATCGCCAAGTAATTTTCTGGCGGCTTCAACGGTAATATTTTCGTCATGTTCGCCAAGTTCTGCCTTGGTGGAGGGGGTGAATATGGCTGGCTCAAGCTTGGCAGACTCTTTTAAGTCTTTAGGTAATGTATAGCCGCAAAGCGTGCCCGTGGCTTTATAGTCTTTCCAGCCGGAACCGGTTAAGCAACCGCGCACAATACATTCAACGGGTAGGGGCTTTGCTCTTTTAACGAGCACGGAACGGCCCTCAAGCTCATCTTTCCATGGCTGTAAAGCTTCGGGAAATTTATTTACATCACTTTCAATGAGGTGATTGGCAATAATATCCTTAAAACGATCCATCCAGAATAGTGTGATTTTATTGAGGATAACGCCTTTATAGGGTACAGGCTCATTCATAATAACGTCAAATGCCGACATGCGGTCGGTGGTGACGATAAGTAAGGTATTTTCGTCAATTTCGTACATGTCTCGTACTTTACCGCGTGCCAAAAGTGGATAGGCATCAATGGTGGTTTGCATTACTACTTTCATATGCGTTCAATTCCCCCTTAGGTTAATGTAAGTTTTGCGGCGCAGGGCAAGTAAGTCCCAAAAAAATATGACATTATTCATAATGTCTTGCGCCTATGGTTGAGTGTTACATATTTCGCCAAGATTGGCTATATCATAAAAATTTAACTTTTCTTTACTCTGCATTCAATGGAGCGCGCGTGAGCTTCTAGTCCTTCAAGACGCGCTAAACGCGCGATGGACTCGGCGTTTCCTTGCACAAAGGAGGGTGAAGCGGCAACAATGGATTGTCTTTTATAAAAAGTCTGTACCGACAGAGCCGAGGAAAAGCGCGCCGTACCCATGGTTGGGAGCACGTGATTTGGCCCGGCAAAATAATCGCCAACAGCTTCAGGTGAATGCGAACCCATAAAGATAGCGCCGGCATTGCTGATGCTTGGCATCATAGCCCAAGGGTCTTTGACACAAAGCTCAAGGTGTTCAGGTGCAACTTTATTGGATAAGGCAACTCCAAGGCGCATATTGGGCACAACAACTATGGCGCCGTAATCATCAAGAGATTTACCTGCAAGATCAGCGCGCGGTAAGGCGGCGCATTGACTTTCAAGCTCACGTTGGACGGCTTCAGCCATAAAAGGCGTATCGGTGATGCAAACGGCTGAGGCAAGGCTGTCATGCTCGGCTTGTGAAAGCATATCAGCTGCCACCCATGCAGGATTGGCAGATGAATCTGCCAGCACGAGCACTTCGCTTGGGCCAGCAATCATATCAATGCCCACTTTTCCTTGCAGCATGCGCTTGGCGGTGGTTACATAAATATTGCCGGGGCCAACAATGACGTCAACGGGCTTTATACTTGCTGTGCCGTAAGCCAGCGCCGCAATGGCCCACGCAGAACCCATGCAGTAAACTTCGTCAATGTCCAAAAGGTGTGCCACGGCCAAAATATGCGGATTGATGCTTCCATCTTCTCGAGGAGGTGTCACCACAGCAAGGCTTTTAACTCCGGCTACTTGCGCAGGAATGGCATTCATGAGCAGGCTTGACAAAAGCGGCGTATTGCCACCTTGGCCACCTGGAACATATAAACCGGCCCTGTCCACAGGTAGGACCTTTTGTCCAAGGATGGTGCCGTCATCACGAGTCACAAACCAAGATTTCTCCATTTGTGCTTCATGGAAGGTGCGGATATTTAAGGCCGCTTCAGCAATAATATTAATATCTTCACCGGATACCATGGCAGCGCCTTTGGCTATGTCATTGGCATCAAGGCGCAGGTTAAAGCCTTCCGGTAATTCTTTACAATCAAAGCGTTTGGTATATTCCAGTAATGCTTCATCACCACGACTTTGCACCGCTTGCAAAATATCACGCACGGCACCGTCAACGGTATCTTCAGTATTTTCACGCCCTTTTAGAATTTTTTCTAAAAGCGGCCAGTCTTTTTCAGTTGCACATTGGATAATGCGGCAAGCCATAAATTCTCCTTTTGGCTACAAAAGCATAAGCTCGTGTACGCCTCTTTCCATAAAAGGACACAAAAGTTTATACCAGATAAGGGTAAAAGTCGAGTCTTCTTTTGTGCGGCAGAAGGGCTTGGCTATGCGTTCTAGTTCTTAAAGAGATAAAGAAGGGGGAAGGTGCTTAGCGGTGTTTTTGCTGTGCGCTAAATATTGAGCAATATAATGTAGGGATATTTCGTGCAGTAAAGGCAGGTATGGAGAGGATATGGCTAGCAAAAGC
>CAYJHU010000077.1:0-9313 GCA_964369655.1 uncultured Desulfovibrionaceae bacterium
TTTTGAAAAAAAGTTTCCCCCACACCCCCTTCAAAAAACTTTCATTACGAATTTCCCTTATGGGAAATTCTTATTCTTTATAGCAAATGCGTTCATAGAACATTACAAGTTTGCTTCATTCAATTTTCATTTATTCCTGAAACTATTGAAATATTTTTCTTTACATTTTTAATCGATTATTTTAGCCTCGTTCTTTCTTGCTATAATTATTTATAATTTTAGGAGCTTATTATGAAAAAAATCATTTCACACAAGTATGCGTTCTTAGCTACGCTCTTGTGTTTGTGGACCACACTTTTTTTTACTTACAACTTAGGCTGCGCCGAAGCTAAATCAACCGAAGATATCTTTAATGAGGCCTATGAACTTGATGAGGCAGGTAAACATGCAGAAGCTGCTAAACTTTATGAAGAAGTCGCAGAAAAAGGCCATGCCGATGCACAAGTAAACCTTGGAATACTCTATCTAGAAGGTGAGGGCGTTGAACAAAGCGACGAAAAAGCTGCGTATTGGATACAAAAAGCCGTGGAGCAAGGTAATGCCTACGCAAAAGCACTTCTTGGAGAGCTTTACTACATAGGGGCTGGCGTAAAGGAAGACACAAAAAAAGCAGTCTCCTTATTATTAGAAGCTGAGAAAGCGAATGATCCCTATGCTCAATATTATTTAGTCGAACTGTACCTTCTTGGCGACGGCGTTGAGGCTGATCCCAAAAAAGCCTTTGAATTGGCAGAAAAAGCCGCTAAGGAAGAAGTCAATGGAGCCGCCGTGCAATTAGCAGAGTTTTATTTTGAAGGCATTGCTGTGGAAAAAGATTTTAAAAAAGCAGTGGATTTAGCACGTAAAGATGCAGAAAATGGTGTTGCCGACGCTGAATACTTCCTTTCCTTAAGATATGCGGATGGTCAGGGCGTAGAAAAAAGCGCTGAGGAGTCCATAGCATGGGCAACAAAAGCTGCAGAAAATGGACATCCAGAAGCTCAGTACGACCTTGCCCTATATAATGAGGAAGGCGTTGGCATGAAAAAAGACCCAAAAAAAGCAGTGGAGTGGTATCGTAAGGCCGCAGAGCAAGACCTAGCCAAAGCACAAAACAGTCTTGGCGTAGCTTATGAATATGAATTGGGAGTTGAAAAAGATTTAGCGCAAGCGCTTGCTTGGTATAAAAAGTCCGCCGAGCAAGATTACGCCTTTGGACAATATAATCTTGCTCAGCTTTACGGAAAAGGGAAAGGAGTCCAACAAGATCTAAAACAAGCCTTTGCCTGGTCGCTAAAAGCCGCAAAGCAAGGCGTTGCCCCCGCACAATTTAACGTCGGCTACCAATATTATGAAGGACTAGGGGTTGAAAAAGACCTCAAAAAAGCCGCTGAATGGTATCAAAAAGCTGCAGATCAAGGCCATGCTGAATCGCAAAACAATGTTGCCATTATGTACTTAAAGGCAATAGGGGTGCCGCAGGACATCAAAAGAGCCGTAGAACTTTTCCGCCTTGCCGCGAAACAAGGTCATGTTGCTGCGCAAAATACTTTGAAACAGCTTGAGGAAAAATTGTAGCCTGAAAATTTTTAATAAATATAAAAGGGTTAGAATGGCATAATTTCTAACCCTTTTTATTAGCAATTATTTAAATTTTTTCCATTATACATACAAATTAACATTTTCTTGCTCTGGCTTTTTAGCAGGCGTCTCAGCACTGGGGGCTTGGCTGCTTTCTACAGACGCGGTCTCAGTATTTTTACTGACTATAGTTGTCACTTGCGCTGTTCCAACGTCGCCATTTATGCTTTGCTCGCCGTCTACGATAGCGGACTCACTACTTCCTTGCTCTTGTGTGTCGATACTTTCTTCAACGATGCTTTCTTCAGTGATGCCTTCAGTGAGAGCTTGTTCTGCGGCTTGTTCAAGGTCAGTTTTTAAGCCTTGGAGCAAACCAGCATAACTATCCTCAAAGACAGTTTTTTCCATGCTTTGCATTAAATTAGCAGCCGTTTGCTTGCCATATAACGTTTTTTCAGCGGAGCTTTCTCCTGTATTATTAGAAGCGGCAGCCATTACAGATTGCAAAAGCCCACCCTGCACGCTATTGGCATTGGACATAACAATAGACTGCGGAGAAAAATTTGCTATAGTAAGCGCTTGTGATACATTTTGCTCTTCTTGCTCTGTTAACTGGGTATTTGGCAAAACACCTTTAGCTTTAAGCATTTCATCTAAAGGAGATTTTTGTACCGAATGTTCTTGCAAAGAATCTGTTATAGGATACATATTGCCTCCTTGGAGTCTAAAAATTATATTTGCGTTACAAATTTCATCGACAATTTACACAAAATCTTTAGTCAGAAAATGGAAACAAATCCTTCACAACCACACTAAACTTGACGCTCATTTTCTTTTATGCAAGACTCTATAACAATTTCCATGCGCCCAAGGATACTCTATGGTTAGAAACATGCTTCGACACCATCTGCTAAAAAAGTTTGATTTTGTATATTTTACTTTCACGCGCAGTATGTTTCGCAAAATGTTGTATAGTATACTTTTTTTTGTTTTTGAATTTTGTATCATCTCTTATGGCTATGTGCTTTTGCATAATTACCTAAGCCCCGCAGACGAGCACCTGAGCTATTCAACATCCATGTATTTTACTGTCATATCTGCCGCAACCGTTGGCTATGGCGACCATTACCCCATGTATACCATTACACAATGGTATGTCATTTTTCTTATAATAATGTATTTACCTTTTCGCTTTTTTTATACGGCAGCTAGCATCGGCTTTCTTTTTAAGAATTATTCTACGCTAAAACAATTAGGAAGGTGGTTTCCCATGCTCTTTGATCATATTATTGTTTATTGCAACGCAAAAAGCATTTCACGCAATAATTTCCTATGGCTACAAAGATTTATCCATGAAAACTCTCTTGCGCTCAAGTACAGAAATACAGAAATTTTAGTGGTAAACAGCAATCAAGATGCCAACAGCATGGTCATTGAATTTTTTGCAGAACGTGGCGCCGCCTTTCGACATGTGCACTTTGTCAATGCAAACCTTAACGAAGAAGACTTTTTCGAAAAAATTCGCATTGACAGTGCCGAACAAGTCTATGTCCTCGCCGATGAAGATGATTTAAGTAGTGATTCCGACGTCTTCGATATGGTCTACCGCATTAACAAAGAAACAAATTACAATCACGGCATCACCGCGGAACTGGTCAATGATAGTAATAGAGAACGTATCAGAAAACTTGGCGCCAATGTCATCTTGCGTCCCAATCGCTCCATGCCGGAATTGCTTATTACCAGTACCATCGCCCCTGGCTCAGGGCAAATGGTAGAAGAAATTTCCTCACGCGGAAAAGACAGTATCGAACGCTTTAATCTTACTTGTAACGGATTTAAATGGGCGGACTTATTATATCATCTAAATTTACAAGGCATAGGCACTGCCACAGCCATCATTTATAATGATGAAAGCATTGATGCCAACCCCAAGGGCGATACCATCATTATGAATGGCAAAGCCATACTTATGCTTATTCACGCCATGAACACCAAGGACTATGCAGTAGTTCAAACACAAATAGATGCTGTCATGCATAAATTTGTTTGTAAGCCGGAGTAAACATTTTGATTTTTTACAAAAAAGGAGTTTTTTTGTTGCGGCAAAGAGTTATTGCTTACAATAATCTTGGCGCATAACATTCGTAAAAAAATTTTTTTGATTAAAGATCCTCTCCCTTAAATGAAAGAAAACTCTTAATTCTTAAGCTATTTGACTGACATTTTTTGTTTAAAAAACTTTTTATTTATTTTCTTGACGTAAGCTTAATCCATCCTTAGAATGAATCGTTTTGTACTACTGTTTACTTTTTTTAGAATTTAGTAGAATAATTCCTTATCTTTGACATTTACCTAGCAAGAGATACGCCAACCATGCCAAAACGTACAGATTTAAAAAAAATTATGGTCATCGGCGCCGGCCCCATTGTTATCGGGCAGGCCTGCGAGTTTGATTATTCCGGTTCCCAAGCGGTAAAAGCCCTGAAGGAAGAAGGATTTGAGGTTGTACTTGTCAACTCAAATCCGGCTACCATCATGACAGACCCTGGACTTGCCGATAAAACCTATGTGGAACCCATTGAGCACGATACCCTTGCCGCCATTGTGCGCAAGGAGCGTCCCTGTGCTCTCTTGCCTACCCTTGGCGGACAAACAGGGCTAAATGCGGCCTTGGCCCTTGATAAAAGCGGGGTGCTTGCTGAGTGTGGAGTAGAGCTTATTGGCGCACGCGCCGACGTTATTGAAAAGGCCGAAAGCCGCGACCTTTTCCGTCAAGCTATGGATAATATTGGCGTAAGCATGCCTGCTTCCGGCATTGCACGCAGTATGGATGATGTACGCAGACTTGGCTCTATTTTGCCATTTCCGCTTATTATTCGTCCGGCCTTTACCCTTGGTGGTACCGGCGGCGGTATTGCGTATAATATGGAAGATCTTGAAGATATTGCCGGAGGCGGTCTTGCGGCCAGTCCCGTATCCGAGGTAATGATTGAGCAATCGGTCATTGGCTGGAAAGAGCTTGAAATGGAAGTTATGCGCGACAAAAATGACAACTGCGTCATTGTCTGCGGCATTGAAAATATTGACCCCATGGGCGTGCACACCGGTGACTCCATCACCGTAGCTCCTGTGCAAACCCTTTCCGACGTGGAATATCAAAAAATGCGCGATGTTTCCATTGCCATCATGCGTGAAATTGGCGTGGAAACGGGCGGATCCAATGTGCAATTTGCGCAAAATCCTGCCAATGGACAATTAGTTGTCATTGAGATGAATCCGCGTGTGTCGCGCTCATCTGCCCTTGCCTCCAAGGCCACAGGCTTTCCCATTGCTAAAATTGCCGCTAAGCTCGCCATTGGTTATACCCTTGATGAGCTGCGCAACGACATTACCCGCGAAACAGCGGCGAGCTTTGAGCCATCCATTGACTATGTAGTCACGAAAATTCCTCGTTTTACCTTTGAAAAATTTCCCGGCGCCAAGGATGAGCTGACAACAGCCATGAAGAGCGTGGGCGAGGCCATGAGCATTGGTCGTACCTTTAAGGAATCCTTACAAAAAGGTATGCGTTCCATGGAGCTTGGCTATCCCGGACTTGGTTTTGGCTTTCGCAATCCACACCAAGACAAAGAGCAGGTGCTTGCTTCCTTGCGTACCCCCAATTCACGCCGCATTCTTGCATTGCGTGAGGCTGTGCGTATGGGCATGAGCGATGAAGAAATTTTTGAAGCTTCGTATTTTGATCCTTGGTGGGTTCGCCAAATCCGCGATATTGTACGCATGGAAGAAAGTCTTTTGAACTTTGGCCTTGCCAACGATATGACTCCTGCCAACCCTGAGCTTGCGGAAGTTTTGCGCAAAGCTAAAGAATATGGTTTTTCTGATCGCCAGCTTTCCGAAATGTGGAAACGACCCGAAGAGGACATCCGCCGCGTTCGTAAAGAATTAAATATTGTACCGACTTACTACCTCGTAGACACATGCGCCGCTGAGTTTGAAGCCTATACCCCATATTTTTATTCAACATATGAGGGCGGCGAAGAAATGGCTGAGGATGAGCGCAAAAAAGTTATCATCCTTGGTGGCGGTCCCAACCGCATTGGTCAGGGCATTGAATTTGACTATTGCTGCTGCCATGCCTCCTTTGCCTTGAAGGATGCGGGCGTTATGGCTATTATGGTCAACTCCAACCCCGAAACTGTCTCCACTGACTATGACACTTCTGACCGCCTCTATTTTGAGCCGTTGACCTTTGAAGATGTCATGCACATTGTGGAAAAAGAAAAACCACACGGGGTCATTGTACAATTTGGCGGACAAACACCGCTTAATCTTTCGGTTCCGCTCATGCGTGCCGGCGTGCCCATTCTTGGGACATCTCCCGACGCCATTGACCGCGCCGAGGACAGAGAGCGCTTCCAGGCCCTCATTGAAAAGCTTAACCTAAAGCAACCGCCCAACGGCACAGCTAAAAACCTCAAAGAAGCCAAACGCGTTGCCGATGAGATTGAATATCCCGTGGTTGTGCGTCCTTCTTATGTGCTTGGGGGCAGAGCCATGGCAGTGGTTTATGACCATGAAGAGCTCAGCGAGTACTTCGCCAATCACGTTCCAGAAGATTTAGAACATCCTATTCTTATTGATAAATTCTTAAATCAAGCCATTGAAGTTGACGTAGACGTACTTTCCGACGGTACAGAAGTGTATGTTGCAGGTATTATGGAGCATATTGAAGAAGCAGGCATTCACTCCGGTGACTCGGCTTGCGTTTTACCTTCATTTTCGCTCTCCTATGACCATGTGGCTGACATCGCCTTGCAGGCCGAAGCTCTCGCCCATGAATTACGCGTAGTTGGGCTTATGAACATACAATTTGCCATCAAGGATGACACTATTTATATTCTTGAGGTTAACCCGCGTGCCTCGCGTACGGCGCCCTTTGTGGCTAAAGCCACCGGCGTGCCGCTGCCTTACTTGGCAACGCAAGTTATGCTCGGCAAAACCTTAGAAGAATTAGATCCTTGGAGCATGCGTAAGGGCGGTTTCTACTGCGTTAAAGAAGCAGTCTTCCCCTTCAATCGCTTCCCTGGCGTTGACGTAGTGCTTGGGCCAGAAATGCGCTCCACCGGTGAGGTTATGGGCATGGGGCCAACTTTTGAAGATGCCTTCTTAAAAAGCCAGCTCGCAGCAGGTCAGCGTTTGCCTCAAGGCGGGAAGATTTTCCTTTCCGTAAATGATCGTGATAAACCTTTCCTAGCGCAAGTGGCACAAAAATATGCCGACCTTGGCTTTGAACTTGTGGCCACTTCCGGTACCGCTAAGCTCTTGCAAGACAAAGGCTTAAAGGTTTCTACCGTGCTTAAAGTTTATGAAGGACGCCCAAACATTGTAGATTTACTTAAGAGCAATAAAATTGCCCTCGTGGTTAATACCGCTTCCGGAAAGCTCACCGCTCAAGATTCCAAAGCCATCAGACAAGCGGCTTTAATTTATGGAATTCCATATTGCACCACCCTTGCTGGTGCACGAGCCACAGCGCGCGCCATTGGCGCCCATCGCGGTGATATACACGTGGAAAGTTTACAAGAATACTATGCACGTGAAAACGTGTAACACAAGGAGTGAGAAGCCATGAAAGCATCCCTAGTTTTAGAAGACGGTTTTTCCCTTGTAGGTCAATCCTTTACAGGAAATATCGATGGCGGCGGCGAGGTCATTTTTAATACCGGCATGACCGGCTACCAAGAATTACTCACCGACCCGTCCTATTGCGGTCAAATGGTGTGCATGACCTATCCGCTTATCGGGAATTATGGTATCAATGCCGAAGATATGGAATCTCATAAGGTTCAAGTCTCTGCATTATTAGTCAAAGAAGCCTGCAAAGAGCCTTCTAACTGGCGCTCCATCATGACCTTGGCTGATTTCTTAAATCAATACCAAGTTCCTGGCGTTGAAGGCCTCGATACGCGCGCCCTTACTCGCCATATTCGTATAAATGGCGCCATGCGCGGCGTTATCTCCACTTCCTGCCATGATATACAAGAGCTTATGGCCCGTGCCAAAGCCCTCCCCAGCATGGAAGGGCAAAATCTTGTGGATGTGGTTGCGCCCAAAAGTCCTTATATTTGGACAGGTAAAGAAACACAAAATGTAAACCTTGCCGCCGATGGTTCTCATAGCTGGAGCGGAGAAGGCGTGCGCCTTGTGGTTTATGATTACGGTATTAAATGGAATATATTACGTCTGCTTGCAGCGCAAAATTTTGATATGCTCATCGTGCCACCTAAGTTTAGCGTAGCCGAGGTAAAGGCCAGTGGCGCTGAGGCCATTTTCCTTTCCAATGGCCCCGGTGACCCAGCAGTGCTCAAAGAAGAAATTGCCATCGTGCAAGAGCTCATAAAATCCTACCCTGTCACCGGCATTTGTCTTGGGCATCAGCTCCTTGGACATGCCCTTGGCGGCACCACCACCAAGCTCAAACACGGGCATCATGGTTGCAACCATCCCGTAAAGAATTTGGAAACGGGACGCATTGAAATTTCCTCACAAAATCACGGATTTTGCGTGGACTTAAGCAATGTGCCCAATGTAAAAATGACCCATATCAACCTAAATGACCAAACTCTCGAAGGCTTTGCGCATACACAATTGCCCATTTTCTCGGTGCAACATCACCCTGAAGTTGCTCCAGGGCCTCTCGACAGTCAATATCTGTTTGAGCATTTTCGCAACGTTATTGGTAAACATTTAGGAAAATAGAGGTTTATATGTCGATTTATGTCTCCGGCTCCATAGCTTTTGACCGTATTATGACCTTTCAAGGCAAGTTTGCTGATAGCATTATTCCTGATAAGGTTCACAAAATGAGCATTAGCTTTATGGTGGATCGCATGGAAGAAAAGTTTGGTGGCTGCGCAGGAAATATCGCCTACACCCTTGCCCTCCTTGCACAAGCTCCAAAGGCTTACGTGCTTGCGCATGTAGGTAAGGACTTTGGGCCATATGCTAAGCATATGAAAGATTTAGGGCTTCCCACCGATGGCATAAGTCAAGACTCTGAGCTTTTTACAGCCCTGTGCTATATCACCACCGACCTAGATAATAATCAAATTACCGGTTTTTATCCTGGCGCCATGACTTTACCGTGTAATTTTGGTTTTCATAATCTTAACAGAGACACAGATATAGGTATCGTTTCACCAGGGAACCTCATAGATATGCGCGCCTTGCCGGAATTTTATAAAAATAACGACATTCGCTATATTTATGATCCAGGTCAGCAATTGCCCGTTATCAGCGCCGAAGAGTTACTGCAAGGTATAGAAGGCTCTTTTGCCCTTGTGACCAATGACTATGAGCTGGAAATGATTTGCAAAAAAACCGAAAAAAGTGAAGCCGAAATCTGCGCCATGACCACATGGTGCATCACTACCCTTGGCGAAAAAGGTGCGCGCATCGTAGGGCAAGGAAAAACACACGAAATTCCCGCAATACCAGTGCAAAATATCGTTGACCCCACCGGTGCCGGTGATGCTCATCGTGGCGGTCTCCTCAAAGGCCTCTACAATGGTTATGATATTCTCGAATCCGCAAAGATTGCCTCCACTGCCGCAAGCTTTGCCATCGAGCATTATGGCACGCAACTTCACAGCTACACGCCAGAAGAATTTATGAAGCGCCATGTAAGCACATATGGCGAGCTTTCTAAGCCTCTTTTTTAAGAGTATATTTTTTTGGGGGAAACTTT
>CAYJHU010000078.1:0-9298 GCA_964369655.1 uncultured Desulfovibrionaceae bacterium
ATTTTATTAATTCCAAAGGAAAACGAGGACACCATGAATTGTAACAAAGTCAAAGCTCTTGGTATTTTAGCACTTTGCTTGCTGTGCAGTGTTTTTTTCCTGCAAAATGCGCAGGCGGCAACTAATCCGGCAGGCAACATAGTCACTTCCATGAACGCATCAGATAATGATTATGGTGTCACCGGTTCTGCACTCCATGATCGCATTTTGAATAACTATGGAAATATTCTTAGCGGAGAAAGTTATAGTATTGGCAGCATAAGTTATTTGGTAGGTATGTTTGGCCAAAGCTCAGGAAGCGTTGACTATGTTTTTACCAATACAGGCAATATTGATATAAGCAATACAGTAGACTATACCTCTGGCATGCTCGCTACTGCTGCGTCCGGTAATCACACATTCATCAATAGCGGAAACATCAACATAAGCGGTAATAATTATATTTTCGGCATATCTGCTTCTTCTAGCATAAACGGTGACCATACTATCAACAATAGTGGTCACATTGACGTAAGCGGAAATAGCAGTGTCTATGGCATATATGCTGCGGTCAAGGACGGTGTCCAAACACTCAGGAATAGTAACAGCATAATTGTAGACGGTAGTTCCAATGTCTACGGCATGTCTGCTATTGCTGAAAGCGGTGGGCACACCCTTACCAATAGCGGCCACATTGATGCTAGCGCTACAGGAAGCTATGCCTACGGCATTCACGCTTATAATATTTTAAGCGGTGACCATAAGTTCTATAATTACGGTGATATTGATGTAAGCGGCAATGGTACTGTCAACGGCATGTCTGCTAGTGCTTTAGACGGAAACCATGAGCTCAGCAATAGTGGCAATATTGACGTAAAGGGTGTTACTGGGCATGGCATGGAAGCTGAAGCAAGGAGAAACGGTGACCACACGCTCAGCAATAGCGGTAGTATTAATGTTCACGGAACGGGAAATGGCGTCCATGGCATGCATGCTTTTTCCACTGACTTCGGTGACCATACATTCTACAACAGCGGCATCATAAATGTGAGCGGTACTGCTACTGTCTCCGGCATGAATGCTTTTGCTACGGGTAACCACAGGCTCAGCAATAGCGGCATCATTAACGTAAGTGGTACTGATAATATCTTCGGCATGAGTGTAAGCGGAGGTAGTCTAAATGGTATTATTCTAGTAAACAATACAGGTATTATTACAGCTAAGGCCACAAGCGGACAAGCCTCTGAAGCTTATGTAGGTGATGACTATTCCGTAGGCACATGGGCAACAACTTTGCGTACATGGGATGCAGATGATGCAGTTTTTGCTATCTATAACGATAAATATTTAACTTTTGCCAATTCCACCCTTATTTTGCGTCCGGGGACAGCCGCGCAAGGTTTTGTTTGGGGGCAGGAATATGCCATAGCAGGCGCAAACGGCATGGCGGCAGGTGTTAGTGCTGTTGGCGGTACCGTCACAGGAACTATTGCTGAAGCCATTACCGAAGTGCCATTTTTAACCGCCACCCTGACCAATGGCAATGATCCAACTACTGCCAGCGTGCGCCTTGATGCCAATGTCAAGGATGAAACAACCCCCGGCAATGCTTCTGCCCTGCAAGGAATTACAGTGGTTCAGGGACAAATGAGCAATATCACACGCAAGCTTTTGCAAACAAAGTACAATGAAATTTATATAAATCTAACCTCTGAAACAGGAAGCGCCGCAGGTTCAATAAATGATAAAAATCGCTGGTCTGTATTCTTAAATCCGTATTTTAACTTTGTTGACAATGGCAAATATAATTTTGATGGTGATAGCGTAGGCCTTACGGGCGGCGCCACCTATCATGCCAATGAGCGCTTTTCGCTAGGTTTGCATTTTGATTTTAATTCCAGCAATTTTGATGCGGATATAATGGATATGGAGAGCAACGCAACCTCGTTTGCTCTTGGTCTGCATGCGTCGTACAATATCCTGCCTGAGTGGTATGTGTCATTGCAGGCAACAGGAGCCTTTAGCCAGACGGATAATGATTATTCCGGCAATGCAGGCACAGTGATTTCTGCTGACAATAAATATAATAGCGAAGCATTATATCTTGCACTTACCACCGGCTATGTCCTTAAACTTACAGATAACTTTAGCATAATGCCAGAAATTGGACTAAGCTACTTAAGCATGCATACCGATGCTTATGATATTCATTGGAATCCAACAGGCATTGCCATGCCCTTATATGATATGTCCTATGACGATACGTATTATTCCAACCTATATGCTAATATAAACGTAAATATGCGTGGTGAATGGGATTTAACAGATGACAGCAATCTTGCATTAAATATAGGCTTGGGACTGCGCCAAAACCTCACCGGCAATGACATGGAAACCAGCTTTAGCACTCTTGGCAATAGATACACAACAAGAACAACAGAAGACTATACTACATTTATTGCCGACCTTGGCGTTGAATATACGATGGGTGATGTAAGCATCGGCCTAAATTATAATGGAGATTATGGCTATCATCAGACAGTGCATGGTGGGGAGGTTATATTTAAATTCGATTTCTAGGCAGGGTTCAGGGTGTTGAAAAAGCAGCATCTACTGCGTCAGGCTTGTTTTTTGCTTCGGTTACGTATGTTTTCTATATACGCGCCCTTCGCAAAAAGCTACGCCTTCCTTGTATCTGCCGCTTTTTGAACACCCTGCAAATTAAAGCGCCTTATTTTCAACTTGTTGAAAATAAGGCGTATATAGGTTTACAAAGGGGATAATCCCCCCCGCTCTCGTGGTCGGAGGGTTTGGGAGGCAGCGCCTCCCAACTACTATTCTGAATTTCTTGTATCAACAATGCGCCTAGCCTTACCTTCGCTACGTTCGATGGATTGTGGCTCCACAAGGCTTACTCGCACAGAAATACCTAAAAATTCCTTAATGGTTTTTTCGATATTGCTCTTGGTTTTTTGAAGCTGACGAATGGCATCGGGGAAATCCATACCTGCTGGTTCCACGCGAATTTCCACATTATCAAGATTGTTTTCACGGCTAATGTGAATTTGATATTGCGGTGCAATGCCTTCGCTTTCCATAAGAATACTTTCGATTTGTTGCGGGAATACATTCACTCCGCGGATAATCAACATATCGTCACTACGTCCGGTGATACGTCCAATGCGTGCATGCGTGCGTCCGCAGCGGCAAGGCGTATAATCAAGGGTAGTTAAATCGCGTGTGCGATAGCGCAAAAGCGGAATGCCTTCCTTGGTAAGTGTGGTAATAACAAGCTCACCCACTTCACCTTCTGGTAAGTTGCGACCAGTGACGGGATCGATAATTTCCGGCAAAAAGTGATCTTCAAAAATATGCATGCCGCATTTGGTTTCCACGCATTCCATGGCAACGCCAGGGCCCATAATTTCTGAAAGACCATAAATATTAAGCGCATGTATGCCCATTTTTTGTTCAATGGTATGGCGCATATTTTCTGTCCAAGGCTCTGCCCCAAAAACACCTATACGCAAGGGCATGGAACGAAAATCAACGCCCAAGCTTTCTGCCGCTTCGCACATATGCAAGGCATAAGAAGGTGTGGCGCACAAAACGGTGGCTTCAAAGTCTTTGAGCAATTGCACTTGACGCTTGGTGGCGCCGCCGGATGCGGGAATGGCGGTTGCGCCAAGACGCTCAACACCATAGTGCATGCCAAGACCACCGGTAAAAAGTCCGTAACCATAAGCCACATGCACAAAATCCTGCGCAGTTGCACCTGTGCAAGCAAGACTGCGTGCGGCTAGCTCTGCCCAGTTATCAAGATCACGCTTGGTGTAGCCAACCACAGTGGCCTTGCCGGTGGTGCCGCTAGAAGCGTGGATGCGCACAATATTTTCGCGCGGTACAGCAAAAAGACCATAGGGATAGTGATTGCGCATGTCCTGCTTTTCTGTGAAGGGCAAAAGCGCAAGGTCACGCAAGCTGGTCACATCGGCAGGAGTCATATTTAATTCTTCAAAGCGCTTACGATAAAAAGGAACATTGGCGTGAAGGCGACGGCAAAGGTTTTGAAGGCGGCGAAGTTGTAGGGCTTCGATGTCTTCACGGGGCATAGTTTCTTTATCGATATCAAAAATCATGGGCTTACTCCTCAAATATTGGTTGCGCTTTGCTTTTTCTAAATAGCGCTTGTATGCTTGTGCCGTATTTTACACGCAAGGTCAAGGGATACAAGGTATGGCGCGCAATGTACGACCTATCAGTTTTTATAACCCTTTTCTTATTCGCATTGGCTGGCGCCAACGCTCCATGAGACCCTACGCAATAAATTGCGCAGAGGTCTCTATTCTGGAATTGGTTTCAAGCGTCGAGCTTCCCTTATAAAGGCAATTATCATTACCAAGCTAATAACGCTAACAATGGGTAAAATTATAAAAGATTGCGTAAAAGCCTCGTAAGGGGTGGACGCGCTTTTTAGATTATAATCTAAATATATACCTATGCTTTGTTGCAACACTGCGCTCCCCAATATGGGGAACATATTGATAAAACCAGCTAATGTTCCCGCATATTCTACTGAAAATAAGCGCGAAGCCGTATCAAAAACCACCGCCGCACCATTAATTGTTAACATGCCATATACTATCAAATAGAGCGTTAAAACAAAGAAAGGAAGCGTCGGAAAGCCTACAGCAAGTGGAATGGCAAAGACAGTACTTAAAAACGATAAACCAAAAAGCATTTTATACGAAGCAAATTTGCTGGCTAACCAAGTAAAGAGCGGAGAGATTATAAGTACGCAAGCCGGCAAAGTAAGAATGAGACTGGCATCGGTTATGCTTATCTCCATTGCTTTTGTCAAAAATTGCCCAGCCCAAAGACCGATAAAGGCAAAATATGCGCCAGCTTGGCAAAAATACCAAATCCCTAAAAACCACGCTGACCTATGCACAACAACAGATCCAAATAATTTTTTGAATTGTTGTATGTAATATTCTCTTTTGAGGGGTGGCTCGGCGCCTTCTTTACGGTCACGGATAACTGCAAAGACCAGAACGGCTGTGCCAAGGGTAAGAAAAGCAAGAAAAATATGCACACTTTCCCAATCATAATACTGAATTACGTAAGCCAAGGGAGAAGTGGCCACAAGCGCACCTAAAGCACCCACACCAAAAGCAACTGCGGTAAGATGACCAAAATAGCGCAAAGGAAACCACACCGCCAACAATTTTAGCAGTGGTACATAAATAGTTGACGTGCCAAGCCCCACAAGCACTCGTCCAACAATGGCTATGCTTACGCTAGGTGCAAGAGCAAAAATAAAAGTCCCGATTGCGGCAATTAAAAGCCCAGCCGTAACAGTTTTGCGTGCCCCCAAGGTATCCACAAGCAGCCCCACCGGAATTTGCATGGCAGCATAAGAATAGGAATAGGCCGCAACCAAAGCCCCCAAGTGCGACGCGTCTGCACGCAAAGATTGCGCCACTTCGCTAGAAATTGTCGCAAGCCCCATTTGATGAAAATTCACCAATAAACCAGCAAAGGACATGCTACAAAATATAAACCAATGCCGATTTTTCTCTATAAAGGAGACTTTTTCACTTGTATTTTCCATATCTTCCTCACATAAACACAGGGCTGTATACAACAAGGTTGCAACAGCACTCTTCTAAGAAATAAATGCCAAGATAGCAACACATTTTCAAAGATATAGCCAATAAATCCATCCGTACTTTCCCCCAAAAAATGCCAAAATTAATGAGTGACAATCTTCCTACTTAATTATATCTTTTGCCATTATTAACCAACTCTATTTAAGGGAAAAACATGCATACTTTAGTAACTTCATTTTTAGGGCGCGATTGCCCAGGTGTTGTGGCGGCAGTTTCTTCGCTTATGGAAGAAGCACATTGCGATATTATTATTGTATCGCAAACTATCTCCAACGGCGAATTTGCTGCCATTTTTACAGTGGTGGCGCCATCGGCTTGCACGGTGGAAACCCTGCATGAGCATTTGGTGCAAGGCCTTGCCAAGCGCCAAGTGGACTTATCGGTCATTGTGCGCCCAGCCATAAAAAACCCTTGGTGCGCCAAGGTGCCCTCATCCCCCTTTGTGGTCACCGCTCACGGCCCCAACAGCACTGGCATCATGATGGCCTTAAGTTCTGTCTTTGCAAAATACAATGTAAACATCGAGAGCTTAAAAGCTATTATGAGCGAAGGCAGTGACAATAACGCCTTTTTTCTCTTTCAGGTTGTGGTGCCCAATGACGTGGAACTGCAAAATTTGCGCAATGAGCTTTTGGAGGCCAGTGCGAAATTTTCACTACGTGTATCTATGCAACACCGTGATATTTTTGAAGCTATTAACCGCATTGCGCCTATTTAATACCGCATTGCGTTCAGAAAATAAGGACACCCCATGCTTTCAGATCGTGAAATAATTAGCACCCTTAATATGGTGCGTAATGAACATTTAGATATGCGCACCGTGACCATTGGTATCAGCCTTTTTGATTGCCAAAGCCATGATGTTAACGTTTTTATAGATAAAATCCGTAAAAAAATTCACACACACGCCAGTACTTTAGTGCAAATTTGCAATGAAGTGGGCGATAAATACGGCATCCCTGTCGTTAACAAGCGCATTAGCATCAGCCCCATTGCCGTGGCCGGTGCGCCCTTTAATGCCAGCGAGATGGTGCGTATCTGCCAAGCCCTTGATGCAGCAGCCGAAGAGGCAGGTGTGGATTTTTTGGGCGGTTATTCGGCCTTGGTAGAAAAAGGTTTTAGCCGCGGGGACAGAGCGCTTATCGAGTCCTTGCCCGAAGCCCTTGCCAGCACCAAGCGCATTTGTTCTTCTATTAATGTTGCCTCATCGCGTAGCGGTATCAACATGGACGCTGTGGCGCTTATGGGATCGCAAATTCTCAAAATTGCCGAAGCCACGCGTGACAGCGACGGCCTTGGATGCGCCAAATTGGTGGTATTTGCTAATATTCCTCAAGATGTACCATTTATGGCAGGTGCTTACCTTGGCGTGGGCGAGCCGGACGTGGTCATCAATGTGGGCGTTTCCGGCCCGGGAGTGGTAAAAAAAGCCATTGACCGCGCCATTGCCAGCGCACGCCATAACCAAGAAGAATTTACCCTACTCGATGTGGCCGACGTCATTAAGCGCACAGCCTTTAAAGTGACGCGCGTTGGTGAAATCATTGGTAAAGAAGTAGCAAAACGCCTGTCTGTGCCCTTTGGGGTTTGCGATTTATCCCTTGCTCCCACACCGGCTGTAGGCGATTCTGTGGGCGAAATCTTCCAAAGCATGGGGCTTTCCAGCATCGGTGCACCCGGCTCCACTGCAGTACTAGCCATGCTCAATGACGCCGTCAAAAAAGGTGGTTCCTTTGCTTCATCCTCTGTGGGTGGCCTTTCCGGTGCATTTATTCCCGTTTCAGAAGACTCCAGCATAGAAGCTGCGGCCTCCAGCGGCTTGCTCTCATTAGAAAAGCTCGAAGCAATGACTGCCGTGTGTTCCGTTGGCCTTGATATGATTGCCATTCCAGGTGATACCAGCGCCAGCACCATATCCGGCATCATCGCCGACGAAATGGCCATCGGCATGATTAACAACAAGACCACCGCCGCGCGCCTTATCCCCGTGCCCGGTAAAGACGTGGGCGAAGTTGTTAACTTTGGCGGACTGCTTGGCAAGGCAGCCATTATGCCCGTGCCTAAGGGCAATGCCACCAAGTTCATCAGTCTTGGCGGACGCATTCCTGCGCCTATTCATAGTTTGAAAAATTAAAATTATAGTTTTCTGGGGAGGGAGCTTTATATAATCCCTCCCTCAAGCCCTCACCCTCAAAAATTTTTATAAAAAAGACACATATGTTACAACAAGGTTTACAGCGCTATCTCTTGCCGGAAGAGCTTGAAAAACTTCGTGCTGCGCAAGTGGGCATTGCCGGAGTTGGTGGCCTCGGCTCCAATGTGGCTATGCTCCTCGTGCGCAGTGGCGTACAAAAGCTTGTGCTTATAGATAAAGATAAAGTTGATGCCTCCAATCTTAACCGCCAACACTATTTTCCGCGGCATGTAAACATGCCTAAAGTGGAAGCCATGGCTGAAATTTTACGCGAACTTTGTCCATCCATAGAGCTTGAACTACACTGCTTGGAACTTAACGCAGCGCAAATGCCTACCATGCTAAGTTCTGCGCCGCTCTGGGTTGAGGCCTTTGATGATGCCCTAAGTAAGCGTATGTTTGTGGAGGCAAGCCTTCAACATAATTGTTTTTGTGTAAGTGCATCGGGCATTGCAGGCTATGGCGGAGCCTCTATGCAAAGTCGCGCCCTAGGCAAAAACTTAGTGGTCGTGGGGGATTTTAATACCGATGTGGCAGATGCGCCGCCCCTCGCGCCTCGCGTCATGCAAGCCGCCGCCATGCAAGCGGATATTATTCTGACACACATTCTTAACGCTCTATAGCTAATATAAAATATATTATGAAAAAAAATTCTCGTACCTTCGCCCAGCAAAGCTGCGTGAAATCCATCGGCAAGGCCATGCAGCTCGCCAAAATGCTCCCTCCACATGCGCGCATTGGCGTTGCTGTTTCCGGCGGAGTTGATTCCTTTGTCCTGCTTAAATGCCTGCACATTCGCCAATCCATCATTCCATTCCCCTTTGAAATTATGGCCTTACACGTTAACCCAGGCTTTGACGCTCAGTCTCATGCTCCCCTCATCCCATGGCTCACTGAGCATGGCATTGCCTCGCATATTGATGTCACCGATCACGGCCCCCATGCCCACTCTGAAGAAAATACTGCTAAGTCAGCGTGTTTTCGTTGTGCATGGTTAAGGCGCAAGCGACTTTTTGAGCTTTGTGATCAGTATTCTTTGACTCACCTCGCTTTTGGACACACTGCGGACGATCTTGTGCATACTTTTTTTATGAATTTATGCCAAAATGGGCGCGTAGAAGGCATGAGCATGAATGAGCCATTTTTTAAAGGACAGCTGCAAGTCATCCGCCCCATGCTTTTGCTAGAAAAAAAGCACGTCCTACGCGCCGCACGCCAATGGGAGCTGCCCATGTGGAAAAATCCTTGCCCCTCAGCCGGGCATACCAAGCGCAGTCAAATTGAAGAAAAAGTCCAAGATTTGTATGGTGTATATAAAGACGCTCAGCGATGTGTATATAATGGGCTCATTCGCTGGCAGTTAGAGAAGCATATGTAAAGGATTTTATTTTTTTGCAGGGGGAGGGGAAAACTTTTGCTAGCGCCAAAAAGTTTTCCCCTCCCCCTGCACCCC
>CAYJHU010000079.1:0-9218 GCA_964369655.1 uncultured Desulfovibrionaceae bacterium
GTCGCATTGGCTAGCGCCAATGCTCCACGAAACCCTGCGCAATGAATTGCGCAGAGGTCTCAATACGTCCTTTTCAACAGGTTGAAAAGGACGGCATATCTTTATACAATCTATCCCAAAAGTTATCTGCCATAAAGTGAGTCCATGTCACAAAAAAAAAGAATTTTCCGTAAGGAAAATTCTGATAAAAGTTTTTTGAAGGGGGGTCTGGGGGGAAACTTTCTTTCAAGAAAGTTTCCCCCCAGTAAAATAATCCTATGGAATAGGCGCCTTAGATGTGGATACAGTATATATCTCGTGCGGATCAAGGATAAGAATTACAGAGCCGTCGCCCATGATGGTCGCACCGGAAATACCTTTTAGATCACCGAGGTATGAACCAAGGGGCTTGATAACCACTTCTTGCCTTTCGAGCAAGGAGTCCACCACAATACCCAGCCTTCGTCCATTGTCATGGATGACAACTACCGAGAGCATTTCTGGCTCTTCTGCAGGCTGTGGCAGGTTAAGTATCTCAGATAATTCTATAATACCTAGTACTTCACCGCGTAAGGTTAAGGCTTTGCGTCCGTTAATGTCGGTGAGTAAGTCTGCATCAATCTTGGTTGTTTCTGAAACAGAATCAAGCGGGATGGCAAACATTTCGTCAGCAACAGTTACCATGAGGGCATCAATAATAGCGAGCGTGAGCGGGAGGAGCAGGGTAAAGCGCGTGCCCTTACCGATTTCCGAGCTAATATTCACACTACCTTTAAGGTTTTTAATATTGGTACGTACAACGTCCATGCCCACACCGCGGCCGGAGATGTCTGTGATAACTTCGGCAGAAGAGAAACCGGGAGCAAAGATAAGCTCTAGTGCTTCGCGGTCGTCCAGTTGCTTGGCATCTTCCGGGGTAATGATTTCCTTACGTATGGCAACTTCGCGCATTTTATCGGGATCAATGCCCTTTCCATCATCTTCAATTTCAATGGCAACGGAGTTACCCTTATGGAAGGCGCGCAGAACAACTTTTCCTTTGGCTGGCTTGCCGCTGGCGGCGCGTTCTTCGGCGGATTCAATGCCGTGGTCAACAGAGTTACGAATAAGGTGAACAAGTGGATCGCCAATAACTTCTACCACGCTCTTATCAAGTTCTGTTTCTTCACCTTCAAGGATAAGATCCACTTCTTTGCCGCTTTTGCGGGAAAGGTCACGCACAAGGCGTGGGAAGCGAGAAAATACGGAGGCAACAGGCACCATGCGCACTTTCATGATGGTATCTTGTAAATCGTCAGAGATACGCGCCATGGCATAGGTTGTCTCGGAAAGACTTTGTGCCACGTGAGAAATATCGGCTTCGGTGTTGGCCTCTTCCAGATGGCGTGCAATAAGAGCATAGCGGTTACGGTTGATGATTAGCTCGCCAATAAGATTCATAAGATGGTCAAGCTTTTCGTGGTCAACGCGAATGGTAGACGATGCAGGCTTGTTGGCCTCAGGGGCGGCAGCTGCGGCTGGCTTAGCAGCTGCGGCGGCAGGTTTTGCGGCCGGTGCAGCGGCAGGCTTTGCGGCTGGTGCAGCAACAGGCTTTGCGGCGGCAGGTTCCGTTGTTTCGGGAGCGGCTTCTGGCTTTGCCTCTTCGTTAACCGGAGCTACTTCGGGCGCGGATTCAGGTGCTGCTTCGTGGGCGGCGCTTGGCGCTTCGGCGCTAGCATCACTTGCTGTATCGGCAGGCGCGGTGAGCTCTCCTACCACTGCAGCCACCATTTCTTTAATGATGTCCACTTCTTGTGTAAGCATGTCTAAGAGAAGTGAAAAATCCATATCAGAATTACGTGCAGAATCAACAATACCGGCGGTACGTTCGCTGTAAACTTTAATATCGGGTAAATCTACAAAAGAAGCAGCATTTTTGATGGCAATAAGGCATCGATAAATGGCATCTTTTGAAGGATTATGCGAGCTGTCGGCTTGCAAGGCTTCCGTACAAGAGCGAATGATTTCAAACTGTTGCACAACAGTGTTTTTGAACATTTGCATATCATCGTCATCGGTACCCATGGCAATAACTTGCGGTGGTGTAACTTCGGGAGCAGATTGCGTGGCGCTTTCTGTTTCGCCAGAGCTTTCAGCCGTCACAGCCACTTCTTCATACATACCCGGGGGCAACATGATGGGACCGCCAGCCAATGCCACTTGCAATTGATGCAGAACTTGGCTTGTGTCTGGTGGGTGTACTGTGCCTTGAGTAGCGTCAATGGCTTGCACAAGTATTTCAATAATATCCACCACAAAGAGAAGTAAGTCCACAAGGTCAGGGCTTGGCTTCACTTCGCCACGGCGCATATTATTAAGAACCGTTTCAGCTTCGTGGGTCAGATGATTAATTTGCTCATAACCGATAATACCGCTATTACCTTTAAGATTATGGAAAAAGCGGAAAAGATCATTGATGAGCTCTTCTTGCCCTTCACCATCATGCTCAAGACTTAAAAGACCGTCGTTAAGGTTTTCGATAATCTCTTGAGATTCATCGATAAAATCCTTTAAGTGGCCTTCACCAAAAGCAGTGAGCTTGTAAGAGGGCAAAAGTGAAAAGGCAGAAATCCACTCTTTGGGGGATTTGGAACTTTTTTGGAGTTCGGTGCCTGCAGCATTGGAATTTTGAGGTGCAGAGTTTTCTGTTGATCCTTCTTGCGCATGAGCTTCTTGCGCAGGAGGGGCAGCTTGTGCTGTTTCTTGCACAGGAGCTGCTTCGGCAGCGGGAGCCTCGGCAACAGGAGGAGCAGAAAGCACTACAGAGCTTGCGGCAGGCACTGCACCTTGGTTTTCCATAAGGGTGTCAATTTCGGAGACAAGCTCTTCAATGGGCACACCTTCGTCAGTATTACTGCTTTCGAGCACGTCAAGCATTTGGCGTAATGCGTCCGTGGATGCAAGGATAATGTCCATAATCCCTGAGGTCATGGTCATTTTTGCTTGGCGAACATCGTCAAGAATATTTTCGCACCTGTGCGCCAACTGGTTTATACGGTTCAAACCTAGAAAGCCTGATGCACCTTTAAGTGAGTGCATGGGACGGAAAATTTCATTGAGCAAATCAAGATTGTCAGGGCTTTTTTCAAGCTCTAGCAAATTTGGTTCGATCGTTTCAAGATGTTCGCGCGCTTCAATAATAAAGTCAGCAAATATCTCAGCATCCATAAAATCTTGGCTCATAGTACACCTTTGCTGCAAAATTTATAGTGATAAAACACAGCCTTTATCCGGCTACAAAATGTCTTATCGGCTATCCGAGCAACATCTTTATGTTTCGAACCATTTTTTCTGGTTGTGCTGGTTTTATCATATAAAGGTTGGCGCCAAAGCTCATTCCTTTTTGTATGTCTTTTTCTTGTCCTTCGGTAGAAAGAACAATAATTGGGGTGTCCTTATAGGCTTCTTGTTGGCGTAAAGTTTTGATGAATGTGAAACCATCCATACGTGGCATATTAATATCTGAGATGATTAAGTCGACCTTTGCACCATTATACAGTTGCTCAAGGCCATCTAGGCCATCTTCAGCAGTGCTCACTTTAAAGCCCTCAGCTTTCATTACGAAAGCAAGAAGATTACGGATTGTTTTTGAATCATCAACAACCATAATGTGTTTACTCATATTGTACCTTCACTTTCTAGAACGTGGTTAATAATTTTATCAACAGAGACTATACCAAATACTTTTTGTTCATGGTCTATAATACCGCAAATGCATTCTACACTTGCGCCAATTTCTGATTCAACATTCCACGAAATATTTTTTTGATCCACAAAAAACATATCGTCTATATGATCTACAATCATTCCAAACTGCATTCCTTTACGCTGACAAACTATTATGAAGCTGTTTTTTGTAAAGCGCGAGTTTGATTTTTGGCAAATAAGTTTTTCCAAAATAATTAACGGTGTAATTCTACCGCGTAAATTTACTACCCCGGCAATAAAGTCCGGTGTTCTTGGCAAGCGCACCACCGGCTCATAACGAATTGCTTCGGTGACAGCCTCAATGGGGATGGTGTAAGTTTGCCCTTGCACCTTAAAAAATATAATTTGCAGGCTTGGTAAATCTTTTAATTCATCCTCAAGGGGCGCGTCGTCCGGCACAAGGGAGCTTAAGTCTTCACTCACTTGGCTTAGGTCAAGCCCCATGGACTTAGCCCCTTCCACACCAACATATTTTTGTAAAAAAGCTTGCTCAGCCGGCGTAAAATTACTGCCTTGCCCTTGTATATTTTGGCCAAAATCAACATCGCTTGTGCCTGTTTCCGGCGTTGGCAAATGAAAATCTTGCTCCTGAAAGTATTGTTCCGGTGTTTTTACCATAAATGTAACACTTCTTCGCTTAGAGCGTTATAGGCTAAAGCACCGCGGCAGTCGGGCGCGATCTGATAGATGCTTGTTCCAAGGGCGCTTGCTTCTCGAAAGCGCGTGTCCACACCAATGACCGTGTCAAACATGGCCGTATTCATTTTATTACGCATAAGTTCCAGCACCTTAGTGCAGGCTCTAGCTCTTTTGTCATACATGGTGGGCAAAGCCCTATAGCGTATGGGCACCGGTAAAACCTTGTTAAGGGTGCGCAATGTATCAAATAACAATTTCAGCCCGTGTAATGCCAAAAAATCTGTCTGAATGGGAATTATAAGTAAGTTTGAGGCAACCAAGGCATTTACCAGTAATATGCCCACATGCGGAGGACAATCCAGTAAAATAAAATCAAAGTCATTGCGCACATGGCTTAAAGCCTGTGACAAAACCATTCCCTTACCTTTGCGCTCTTGTAAATCTAGCTCCAATTCAGAAAGTCTAATGCTACCAGCGGCAAAGCATATTCCGTCTCTGTCCACTTCTTTGATGAGCTTTTTCCAAATAAAAGGCCAGTCTTTAGCTTCGGCCAGTAAAAGATCATGCAAGGTATATTCTTGCTCTTCAGGATAAAGCTTCATATGTAGGGACGCACAAGCGTGCGGATCCAAGTCAAGGATAAGAATTTTCTTCCCTTTTTTTGCTAAGGCTGTCCCTAAAGTTAAGGTTGTAGTTGTTTTTCCAACGCCACCTTTTTGATTGGCAATAGCTAAGATTTTCCCTAGCTTTTTGTGGTGTGCGTTGGCAGTCATGCGCAACTCAAACTATACTTTTTTGCGATAGACAATAATACCCGTATAGTGCTCTGGCGTAAAAGCACGACTAATATTGTGTAAAGATTCTGAGTGTCCGATGGACAATGTGCCCCCCGGAAGTAGATTGTCATAAAAAGCATTGATAACACGTTTTTTCATATCATTATCAAAGTATATGATTACGTTACGACAGAAAACAGCATGTGACTTTTCCACACGCGAAAGTTGAATTTTATCATTAAGGTTAATCTGTCCAAAGCTGACAAGGCGTTTTACATTGGGATTAACGGTATAAACCTTATCTTTTTCTGTAAAATATTTTGCTACAATTTCCTTGGGCGTGGTACGCAGGCTATATTCGGAATATTTGCCTTGTCTTGCAGCGTTAAGCACAGCTTCTGAAAGATCGTTGGCAGTAATTTTTATGTCCCAAGTAGCAATTTCTGTTTTTAATATTTCATGCAAAATAATAGCAATTGTGTAGGGTTCTTCGCCTGTAGAACAGCCAGCTGACCAAATGCGAAGACGCTTTCTTCCAAGTTTTCTGCATTCTTCAATGGTTTGCTTCATTATATTTTCTTGAAACACTTTAAGCTGCGGAGGATTGCGGAAAAAGCTTGTTTCGTTGGTTGTAACCACCTCAAAAAGCCTATTTAGCTCTGTTCTTTTGCTGGCGTCAAAGCGCAAAAAATTATAATACTCTGAGTAAGATTTGAGCTTTAATTCCTTTATGCGATTACTCAAACGGTTTTCCACAAGGTATTTACGGTTCTCAGCAATAAAAATACCGCACTGCTGATAGATGAAATCTCGCAATTGGATAAATTCCTCATCGGAGATTTTTAACTCTTGCTTAAAAGGAGTCGTGGGACGTTTGAATAATGACGACATAATCTAGCCTGCCTTTACTTTTGTGAGAGCTTCAGTAGCTGCTTGTTGAACTTCTGCAATATCGCTTTGCATTATATCTATGAGGGCTTTGAAGACAACCTCGCCGCCAATTTTTCCTAAAATTTCAATAATCTTAAGTGTAACCATTGGCGTTGCATTTTTGACACGTTCAATGAGAGTTGTAGCAAGATCTTCATTTGGCTGCAATTCACTCAAAGCTTCAATGGCACGGATGCACACCCATTCACTATTATCGTCCAAAGCGCCAATAAGATAAGGGTAGACGGATAAATCATTGGAAGCTGCAAGCACATCTACTACGGAAGTGCGCACTTCAGGGGATTCATCGTTAAGCTTTGCAAGAATAGTGTCTATATGCTCATGCAAGCTTACATCGGGCTGAGCAAAGGCTTCCACCGCCAATTGTCGCACAGAAGCACTTTCATCCTCAAGGGCGCGTGTTATGGCAGAGAAGTTTTCTGTAAGTCCAAAAGCGCCGAGAGCATAAACAGCCATCATGCGTTGTTCTTCATCACCTTCATTGAGCCATTGCACAAAATGTTCGGTAAGGGCAGGGGTGTGCAATTGAATGCAAGCCTCAAGTGCCACTTCTTTTACGTCGGTATAAGGGTGCTCAAGGAAGTGGAAGATTTTTTCCTGAGCATCTTCATAATGCAAGCGGATGCCAAGGCAAGCAATGGCATATTTGATGACATTTTCATCGCTGGCTTTTTCAAGTACCTCAAGCATAAAGCTTGCATTTGATGCATCAATGTATTCAGCCAAATATTGCGCGGCCAGACGTTGGCTGTCTCTGTCAAGATCCCAAAAAATACTTTGGATTTTCTGAGCACTCTGGCCATCTGGAGTGTGCAAGGCAGCTGTTAAGGCAAGGAAAACGGTGACGGAATCGTCTGCGCACAAGTAGGAAGCAAAAATGTCATTGTAGCCAATGTCGGCAAGAGCGCTAATGGCGGCTTGATACACATCACTTTCTGGCTCACGATGTATTTTTTTCAAAAGCTCCATGATGGCTTTGGAGGCGTTGGCATCGCCTATGGCGGAAAGGCCAACAAGGGCAATTTGCAATACGTCCTCATCTTCGTCGCTTAATGCTTCTTCAAGGTATGTTCTGAATTTTACTTGTTCTTTTTCAGAGATAAGGCACAAGGACTCAGCTCCAAGGATTTGCACAATGGCCTTGACAGTTTTATGGCGCAAAACTTCGGGAGCTTTTTCAATGAATTTGAGCAAAAAGGGCACAGCCTTAATGTTTTTTAGCTCGCCAAGGGCATCGATGATAACAGAAGCCACCAAGGGAGAGCAGGTATTAAGCGACTGCACTAAAGCATTGATGGTGCTGTCTGCGCCAATCTTTGTGAGTGCTTCTACTACAGAAAATTGCACCCATTCTTCATCATGCATGGCTTGATGCAAGGCTTCGGCCGCTTCAGGAAAAGCTAAATTTCCAAGGCTCATGGCCGCTTGATAGCGTACGTTCACTTCCGGATCTTTAAGTAAGGCTTCGCACAAAGGCTGTACCGAAAGCTTACTTTTGCTATGCCCCATAATATCAGCCATGAAAATACGGATGTCTGGGTCGTGGTCACGCAAAAGTGGTTGCAAGGCCGCAACATCATCGCAACTGATTTCGCGCAAAATATCCATGGCAACATTGCGTAAAGATGAATCTTCACTTTGTAAATGTGGGAGCATTTTTTGGATAGTTTTTGGACCGCGAATTTTGCGCAAAGCATATTCCGCCGCTTCTTGAACACCTATATTACGGCTTTTGATGTGCTCGCTTAAAAATGGTATAGCGTCCACAAGAAGTTCATCACCGGCTGTGAAGGCAGCGCTTCTGATGACGTCGTCATCGTTGCTTTGTAGCTCTTGCAAAGTTTTAGCAGCATTTTCTTGTAATGTCATATAGATATTCCTTTTTGGAAATTAGCCCTTAACGGCTTTAATGAGGGCATCGGCTATATTGTCAATATCCAAAGTGTGATCTGAAAGGTTTGCATCCACAATAGCTTTAGGCATGCCATACACAACGCATGATTCTTCATTTTGTGCCATAATGTAACCACCTTTTTGCTTAAGAGTACGAATGCCCTCAAGGCCATCACTGCCCATACCCGTTAAAATAAGGCCAATGGCACGACGTGGCATACATTCTGCCACAGAATGCATAAGCTCCGTGGCGGCAGGTTTATATAAAGCTTCGCGAGGTTCATCGGTGACTAAAAGTTCTGGCAAAGGACCCTTCATGCGTAAGCGCAAATGTCTGCCACCGGGACAAACATAGGCATGACCATTTTTAGGTCTCTCACCGCTTACCGCTTCAGTAACGGTAATTTTGCTTGTACTGTCAAGGCGTTTTGCAAAAGGGCCGGTAAAGGCTGCGGGCATATGCTGCGCAATTAGTATGTAGGCCGGAAAATTTTCTGGCAAGGCGGAAAGAAGTTTTTGTACTGCAGGAGGTCCGCCCGTTGAAACGCCAATGGCTACAATATCACGCACTCCCTTACAAGGGGTGTACGGTCCTGATTTTGCGCTATAAGCTGTTGTGGCTGAGCTAGTCGTGCTTCTGGGAGCATTTTTCTTCATGCCAAAGCGCAGTTGCAAAAGAGCTTTTTTTCGTGCCAAAAGTTTAACCTTGCGAGTAAGGTCAGAGGCAAACATGTCTTCGGTACTTTGTGATTTTGGCAGAAAGTCAAGCGCGCCAGCTTCAAGAGCCTTGAGGGTGGTTTGTGCGCCTTCTTCTGTAAGCGAACTAATCATAATGACAGGCGTAGGCTTTGTCTTCATGATTTCCTTCAAAGCCGCCAGTCCATCCATGCGAGGCATTTCTACATCAAGAGTAATGACATCAGGATCAAGAACCTTGAGCTTTTCAAGAGCATCTTTGCCATTGTGAGCCATGCCAATAACTTCAATGTCTTTGTCGGAAGCTAAGATATGCTTTAAAGCTTTGCACATGAAAAGCGAATCATCAACAATGAGTACTTTTACCACATTTGGCTCCCTTTTGATGGAAATTGCTATACTGGCGGAGTGCCAAAAAATCTAAATTACAAGTCCACACTACCCTAGACTTACAGTGTTGACAAGTGTAAAATAGTAGCACTTTCATTTAATAATGTGGCATTTTTTTGGGAGGCTCTGCCTCCCAAACCCTCCGCC
>CAYJHU010000080.1:0-4680 GCA_964369655.1 uncultured Desulfovibrionaceae bacterium
TGGTGCATGAGCGTAAAATTGATGGTATTTCTGATTTGCGCGATGAATCTGACCGCAAAGGTATTCGCATTGTTGTAGAACTTAAGCGCGGAACCATACCTGAAATTGTAATTAATTCTCTTTATAAATTCACACCCTTAGAAAGTTCTTTTGGTATTAATATGCTTGCAGTTGTGGACAATAGACCACAACTGCTTAATTTAAAGTCAGCACTACGTTGCTTTTTAGAGCATAGACGCGACGTTATTATCAAGCGTACTCGCTTTGATTTAGGTAAAGCCGAAGCAAGAGCACACATCCTTGAAGGTTTGCGTATTGCCCTTGATAATATTGATGAAATTGTTGCTTTGATTAGAGCTTCTGCCACACCGGAAGATGCCAGAACGAAGCTCATGGAGCGGTTTGAGCTTTCTGAAATTCAAGCCAAAGCCATTCTTGAAATGCGCTTGCAAAGACTCACCGGTTTACAACGTGATGAGCTTTTGGCTGAATATAAAGATGTATTGCAAAAAATTGAATATTATCGCTCAATTTTAAATAATGTAGAAGTATTGCGCGGCGTTATTCGTGAAGAAATAACTCATATTCGCGATACTTTTGCCACCAAGCGCCGTACTGAAGTTTTAGTGGAAGAGCTGGTTGGTATTGATATTGAAGACCTTATTCCCGATGAAGAGGTGGTCTTTACCCTATCTCGTCGTGGTTATATGAAGCGTACAACTCTTGATAATTATCAACAGCAAAAGCGCGGCGGCAAGGGTATTGCGGCCTTGCATACTTCTGAAGATGATTATGTACAAGAGTTTTTAACTACAACTAATCACCAGTATTTATTGCTCTTTACCAATAAGGGACGCATGCATCAACTGAAGGTGCACCAAGTTCCGGAAGGTAGCAGAACTGCCAAGGGCGTGCATATTGCAAACCTTTTACCCATGGAAGAAAATGAATGGGTAACCACAGTGCTTGCTGTGCGTGAATTTTCAGAGAATAAGCATTTTCTCTTTGTAACCAAGCGCGGCATGGTAAAGCGTTCCTCTGCTTCGCTTTATGCAAAATGCCGCAAGACCGGTCTTATTGCTGTAGGTCTTAAGGATGATGATGAACTTGTAGTTGTGCGTCCCGTGCGTGATGATAATCACATTGCGTTGGCAACGGCTAATGGTTTTTCTATTCGTTTCTCTTGCCAGGACATTCGCCCCATGGGACGTTCTGCCACCGGTGTTAAGGGCGTTGCGCTAAGACGCGATGATGCGGTTGTAGCCTGCGTTATTTTGAAAAATGATGACCAAACTACGGAAATAATGTCTATTTCCGGTAATGGTTATGGTAAGAGAACGCGCGTTGATTTATATCGCTTACAGTCTCGTGGCGGCAAGGGCATTATTAACTTTAAGGTTACTAGTAAGACCGGTAATGTAGTAGGCGCTATGCCTGTTCGTGATGATGATGGGCTTGTGCTTTTAACTTCTTCCAATAAAATTGTACGTATAGGTGTGGAAGATGTTCGCTCTAAGGGGCGTGCCACCATGGGCGTTATGCTTGTTCGTCTTGATGAAGGTGCCACAGTTGTTGGTTTTGACCGTGTGGATGAAGGCGGAGCACGTAAGCAAGATGACGATGATTTTATTGATCAAGAGCCTACCGATGTAAGCGTAAGCTCAGATACTGTTGAAAACAGTGATGTGCCAGAGCAAGATTCAAGTATTGAAGATGAAAGCGAGGGTGCAGAGGACTAACATTGTTTATTATAAGATTTTTTGGAATATTTTTCTGTGTAATTTTGCTTGTTTTTGCTTTTGATAGCATTGAAAAGCATGATGAATTTGGTGAGTGCGAAAAAGCATATAATGAAGGTGCTTGGCTAAGCGCTGAACACCTTCTCACTAAATATTTACGCAATGAAGTTAACCCCGATAAAAGCTGGCAGGCTTGGCTTTTACTCTTGAATCTTGGGCGTAAAACCAATTTGCATCAAGAAACTCTTTTGGCATATCTGTATGATATGCTGGAAGATTACAAAGATGATATTCCTAAGCGAAAATTTATTTTAGCTGAAATTGCCAAAACTTTTGAAAATCTTGAACAATATGAACAAGCAATTAGAGCTTGGGAAAAATATGCTGCACTTGATAATCTCACACCTGAAGAGCTTTTTGTAGCTTATCAAAGACTTATACGTCATTATTTTCTTTTAGATAAGTTTGAAGAGGTAGAAATTGTCCTCACCGATTGTGTTGTGCTTTCGCTTCCACCTAAGGAAAGTGCCTATTGCATTTATAACTTAGCTGATTTAAAAGCCGGTCTTGGCCAGCTTGATGAGGCATCAGAACTTATTGAAACTATGTTAGTCCTTGATATGGATGACTATGATAAAGCCCAAGCTAATTTTTTATATGGCGATGTGCTTGAACAAAGAAGAAAATTTAAGCAAGCTTTAGAGCAGTTTAAGCTTGCTGGAGCCAATTATGGCAATCAGGAAGTGGTAAATATTCGTATTGCCGCCCTTGAAAAAAAATTAAAGATTAAACCTTCCAAAAAATAAGCTTTCGGATTTTAACGAGGAAAGTATATGATTCATCACGATTGTGGACTTATGGGCATTAGTAATCATGAGGAAGCAGCACGACTAACGTATTTTGGCCTTTATGCTCAGCAACATCGCGGGCAGGAAAGTGCCGGTATTGCTACTTATGATGGCAACAAAGTCTATGAGCATAAAGGTATGGGGCTTGTTCCTGATGTGTTTCGTGAAGATGACTTTGAAAAACTCAAAGGTCATGCGGCCATAGGGCACGTTCGCTACAGTACAGCAGGCGTTTCGCAATTACGCAATGCGCAACCCTTTGTTGTTAATTTTCAGGGCATGAATATTTCCCTTGCTCATAATGGAAACCTCGTTAATACTCATCAGTTACGTAAAAAATTAGAGCAATATGGCGTCATTTTTCATGCTACCAATGACTCTGAAATTTTCGTGCATCTTTTGGTACGTGCATTGCGCAAAAATTCTTTAGAGGATGCGCTGCGTTACGTATGTTCTAAGGTTCAAGGTGCTTATTGTCTTTTGGTTCAGGTCAACAATAAAATGGTTGCCATTCGCGATCCTTATGGTTTTCACCCATTAAGTATGGCAAAGCTTGAAAATAGTTATGTTTTTGCATCTGAAACTTGCGCATTTGACCTTTTGGAAGCACAGTTTATACGTACTGTAGAGCCGGGTGAAATGATTATTATTGATGGTGATAAAATTACCAGTGAAACTATTTTTAGTCCCAAGCTCGTCAAACCTAAACACCCGAAACAATGTATTTTTGAGTTGGTTTATTTTGCACGACCCGACTCTAATATTTTTGATGAAAATGTTTATTTAGCGCGCAAGCGTATGGGTTGGCAGCTTGCGCATGAGTCAACGCCTGAAGTTGATTTTGTCATGCCTTTCCCTGATTCCGGAGTATATTCGGCAGTGGGCTTTGCGCAATGCGCTGAACTTCCATACGAACATGCCATGATTCGTAACCACTATGTGGGCAGAACCTTTATTCAACCTACGCAAAGCATGCGCAATTTTTCTGTGCGTATTAAAATCAATCCAGTGCATGAAATGATTGAAGGTAAGAAAATTTGCATTGTGGATGATTCCATTGTGCGCGGTACGACCATGACTACAAGAGTTAAAAAATTACGTGAACTTGGCGCAAAAGAAGTGCATATTCGTATTTCTTGCCCGCCTGTGAAGTTCCCTTGTTATTATGGTATTGATTTTGCCTCCAAAGGCCAGCTTGTGGCCGCCACACATACCCTGCCTGAAATTCAAAAATTATTGGATGTTGATTCCATCCATTATTTAAGCCTTGAGGGTTTATTGCGTTCTGTAAACCATGAAGATCATTATTGTACCGCATGTTTTGACGGGAAATATCCCGTGCGATGTATGGATGCAGAATGTGGACATTTAACAGAAAATGACAACTGTGCTTCACGTTAAAAGGATAGGATAATGAGCACCAAAAGTATTAAGGGTTTTGCTGACCTTTTTGAACCGCAAAGCCTCGTTTTTACACGCATTGAAAGTGTTGCCCGTGAGATGTTTGCTCGCTTTGGCTATGAAGAATTACGTACTCCCATTATGGAGTTTACCGAACTTTTTTGTCGTTCCATTGGCACAGAAACGGACGTAGTTCAAAAAGAAATGTATACTTTTAACGATCGTAAAGATCGTTCTTTAACTTTACGCCCTGAGGCCACGGCCGGCGTAATGCGTGCTTATATCCAAGCTTCCTTACATGCTAAACAAAGCGTAAGCAAGCTTTTTACTTATGGGCCCATGTTTCGCTATGAGCGTCCTCAAAAAGGGCGCATGCGTCAGTTTCATCAAATAAATTGCGAATGCTTAGGTGCTGATTCTCCGCATGTTGATGCAGAAGTTGTGGGCATGCTTATGCTCTTTTTGGAAAAGCTTGGCCTTGAAAAATTAGAATTACAAATTAATACTCTTGGCTGTCCAGATTGCAGACCGCAATACCGCAATGTTTTATATCAATACCTTAGCTCATTAGACGCAACGGCTTTGTGTGATGATTGCCGTCGTCGCATGGAGACAAATCCCTTACGCGTGCTTGATTGTAAGGTACCTACCTGTAAAGAGCATACCGAAAATGCTCCGCGTATTGATGAGCA
>CAYJHU010000080.1:4780-9166 GCA_964369655.1 uncultured Desulfovibrionaceae bacterium
TTACTTATGCCTGAGGTTAAAGCTGCAGACCCTGACTTTTTTGTTATTTTTATGAATACTATGTTTAGTGATATGGCCTTTGATTGTGCTTTTGCACTGCGCAAGGCCGGCTTTGTTGGGCATATGAGTCAGGGCGGATCTTTTAAGAGTCAAATACGTCAAGCTGATAAGCTAAATGCGCGTTTTACTATAATTATTGGTGAAGATGAATTTAAGAATGACAAGGTCGCTTTTAAGGATATGTCCAGCGGTGAACAAGTCATAATTTCAAAAGCAAACCTTGTGTCGCATATGACAGAAGTACTAAAATAATCAGAGGCGGAAGTAGAAATGAGTGAGCAAGTAAATGATCAAAACGTTAATATCCAAGCAGATCACCAACAATATGTAGTACCACTTGGTGACTGGGTGCGCACCCACCATTGTGCAGCCTTAACTATGGCCAACGATGGTCAAGATGTCTGCCTTATGGGTTGGGCTCAGTATAGACGCGACCATGGCGGTTTGATTTTTGTTGATATGCGCGATCGTAATGGATTGACACAAATTGTTTTTAGTCCAGAAGTTGCTCCTTCTGCCCATGAAACAGCAAATATTTTGCGTTCTGAATATGTTTTTGCCATCAAAGGCAAGGTTCGTCCTCGCCCTGAAGGCATGACCAATGCCAATATGCAAACTGGTGAAATTGAAGTTGTTGTGCATGAGTGGAAGCTTTTAAATACTTCTAAGACTCCAGCTTTCCCTATAGAGGATCGTTGTGATGCCGGTGAAAACTTACGTTTGCAATGGCGTTATCTTGATTTGCGTCGTCCAAAAATGGCTCAAAACTTTTATGTTCGCCATAAGGTGACGCAAGCTGTGCGCTCATTCCTTGACATGCACGAATTTTTAGAAGTTGAAACTCCCGTTTTAACTCGCTCTACACCAGAAGGCGCCAGAGATTATTTAGTGCCAAGTCGTGTGCAAGAAGGGCAGTTCTTTGCTTTACCGCAATCACCTCAAATTTTTAAGCAATTGCTTATGATTTCAGGTATGGACAGATATTTCCAAATTGTGCGTTGCTTCCGCGATGAAGATTTGCGTGCTGATCGTCAACCTGAATTTACTCAAATTGATATGGAAATGAGTTTTGTTGATGAAGAGCAAGTTATGAGTATGGCCGAACAACTCATGGCTTATGTCTTTAAGCAAGTGAAAAATATTGACTTAGCTCTTCCTTTTACTCGTATGCCTTATGATACTGCCATGGGTAAATATGGCGTTGATAAGCCAGATACTCGTTTTGGCCTTGAACTGCATGATATTACTGAAAGTGTTCGCGGCTCAGGCTTTAAGCTTTTTGCTTCTGCTGAGCTTGTTAAAGCCATGAAAGTTCCCGGCGGTGAAAGCCTTAGCCGTAAGGAAATTGATGACTTTACTGAATTTGTAAAGATTTACGGTGCACAAGGTTTGGCATGGATTAAAGTTCGTGAAAATGAATGGCAATCACCCATTGCTAAGTTTTTGTCCGATGCGGAAAAAGACGCCATTAAGGAAGCTCTTGATTTGCAAGTGGGTGATATTGCATTTTTCCAAGCTGGTGAAAGCTCCATGGTCAATGCAGCCCTTGGCAACTTGCGCGTGCATTTAGGTAGCTATTTGAAGTTAATTCCTGAAAATACCTTTAACTTCTTATGGGTTACTGACTTCCCGCTTTATGAATATAATGCAGATGATAAGCGCTATGTTGCTTGTCACCATCCTTTCACTGCGCCTGCTGTCGGACATATGGAACTTATGCAGTCTGACCCATCTAAGGCGCGTGCGCGAGCTTATGATATGGTGCTTAATGGTAGTGAAGTTGGCGGTGGTTCCATTCGTATTCATGCCGGCGATGTGCAAAGGGATATGTTTACAGCTCTTGGCTTTAGTGAAGAAGAAGCAGATGAACAATTCGGCTTTCTTATCAATGCTTTGGAGCATGGCGCACCACCACATGGCGGCATAGCTTTTGGGCTTGATCGCTTGACCATGCTACTTTGCGATGCACCTAGCATCCGTGATGTTATTGCTTTCCCCAAGACCCAAAAGGCCACTTGTCTTTTGACCAATGCGCCTAGTCCTGTGTCTTCAAAGCAATTGCGTGAACTTGGCATTAAATTGCGCGAAAAGCCTACTGCCGGTACTGAGCCTGCAGCTAGCTAGATTTTGAGGTTATTATGGCGATTTTAGAGCTGCGTACTTATCCAGATCCTATCCTTAAAAAGGTGAGCGTGCCCGTTGCGCAAGTAAATGATAGCATTCGCACCTTGATTGAGGACATGCGTGAAACTATGTATGAATCGCGTGGAGTAGGGCTTGCGGCGCCGCAAATAGGGCAGAGCATACGTCTTATTGTGCTTGATCCTCAATTTGAAAAGGGTGATCAAAGCGGCTTTAAAGTGCTTATAAATCCTGAAATTGAGCTACTTGGTGACAAAATTATCAGTGAGCGTGAGGGTTGTCTTTCTGTTCCTTATGATTATCGTGCTGATGTAAAAAGGCATGAGAGCGTGCGTGTAAAATACACCAATCTTGAAGGTGAAACCATTGAAGAAATTTGGTCTGATTTTGAAGCCATAATTATTCAACATGAATTTGACCATCTTGAAGGTATTTTATTTATAGACCATATTAGTCGATTGCGTCGTTCTTTGTATGAAACAAAAGTAAAGAAAAATCTTAAACGCGAAAGTGAGTAATTTTTTGAATCCTTTAAGAGTTGTCTTTATGGGCACACCTGACTTTGCCCGAGATATTTTAGCACGTCTTGCGGATTCTTCTCTTTGTGAAATTGTTGCTGTCTATTGTCAACCTGATAGACCGGCAGGTCGTGGTAAAAAGCTCACCCCCCCACCTGTTAAAGTTTTTGCACAGGAGCAAGGCTTTGCTGTCCATCAGCCTTTGAATTTTAAGGATGAGGCTGACAGGATTTTTTTGCAAAGTCTTGCGCCTGATGTGCTTGTAGTTGCTGCTTATGGTTTGATTTTACCGCAAGCAGTGTTAGATATTCCTCGTCTTGCTCCTATCAATGTTCATGGCTCTTTACTTCCTAAATATCGCGGCGCTGCGCCTGTTCAGCGTGCTATTATGGATTTAGAAAGTGAAAGCGGCGTGTGTATAATGAAGATGGAAGCAGGGCTTGATACTGGCCCTGTGTACGCAAGGCGCGTTTGTGATATTTCTGCTGAGTCCATAACAAGTCCCGAGCTTTTGGATATGATTGCGCAAGATGGGTCAGATGTTTTGCTGGAAGTTTTACAAAAACTTGCTTCTGGTGAAACTATTGTTCCTACCGCTCAAGATGAATCGCAAGTGACATATGCGTCCAAACTTCGTAAGGACGAAAGTTTTTTGCCTTGGCATGAAAATGCTAATATTGTTCATGCACATATTCGTGCCATGCTTCCTTGGCCTGGCAGTAAGGTGTCTATTTTGCGCCCTGAAAAAGAAATTCTTGAGTTGCAAGTAGGGGTAGGGTGTATTGGCGCTGAAATTGCTGATTTGAGCCAAATTGAAGGGGCAACGCAAATTCCACAGTGCGGTGAGCTTTGGCGCTTGAAAAATGGGCAAATTGCCATTGCAACTTCTGATTGTTGGTACATTTTAGATTTTGTTTGTCCTAAGGGTAAACGAGAAATGCCGGTTAAAGATTTTGCCAATGGCTATTTATCTTCTATAAACAAAAGTGTTGGTTTTTTGGCAAAGCTTGCTCCGGTGACGGCGTCTTAATTATGCTCGGCTGGAAAAAAAATCCCTTATCACTTCCTAAGTCGCTTTATGGCGGTGTAGGCAAGTGGCTTTTCATTTCTCTTATGTGCGGCACTTGCGTGCTTGTCTGTGCTACAATTTTAATTGCCTGGCTGATACCATATATTGGGTTTTCAAATATTCATTCTTCCCTTCCCTATATTTTAGGCTTTTTGTCCTTTGCACTTATTTTTTGCATCTCATGGGTATGCATCGCTCTTATTTATTATGTTTATACAGGCAAGAATGTTTGGGGGCTAAAAAAAGTTCATGGCTTAACGGTAAAGCTCATGTTTCCTCTTATGGAGCTTCTTGGGCGTGCCCTTGGTGTTCCACGTGAAAAAATTCGATTGTCATTTGTTAAAGTGAATAACGAAATGGTTCTCGGCAAGCTTGTTCACCAAAATAAGAAAGTTATTGCCTCTAAAGTTCTCTTGCTTTTACCGCATTGCATTCAAAATGCATCTTGCCCCTACCGCTTAACGCTTAATAGCGATTTGTGTAAGCGCTGTGGAAAGTGTCCTATGGGCAGTATTTTAGACCTTCGTGATGAGTGGGGCTTTATTGTTGTGATTGCAACAGGGGGAACCATCGCAAGAAAGATTGTTGTTGATAGTA
>CAYJHU010000081.1:0-9123 GCA_964369655.1 uncultured Desulfovibrionaceae bacterium
TGGTTTGGGACCAGGATGCCGGGAGTTCAAATCTCTCCGTTCCGACCACAAATTTATAAAATGGCTAGTTACAAAAATGTGACTAGCCATTTTCATTTATATCAGCATTTACGGTTCTGGTTTTTCATCAAAGATAAAGTAATAAGACCCTAATCAATGTCACGAGCTTCAACCATTTCTTTTCTTAAAATAAAACACGCAGGCTCTCTATAGTTCTCAATACGCTTAAATTCATATACTTAGACCTAGTAAGCCTGTTTTTCCTTCTAGAAGTGTTGACTTTTAGATAAAAAAATTTTAAGCGGGAGTAGAAACCTAAGCTTTATACTTTAATATATGGCTTAAGTAGATAGGAGTTGATCTATGCTAAAAAAATCTACAGAATTTGCATGTCTTATAGTCGATGAAGGCAAAGGGCTTCCTCCGAAACCTGACATAAAGCAAAAAGAAGAAGTCAATCCTGCTGATTTTTTTAAAGCTTGTACTTCGGGCAATCATTTACGCATAAAAGATTTTTTAAGTAGATCAGAAAAATTATCAACTCTCGTGAATGAAAAAAACGAGTCAGGGCTTTTGCTCGCTTGCAAAAATGGTCATTATGAAATTGCAAAATTACTCATAAAGGCAAAAGCAAATATAAATATTAGCGATAATAAAAATCACACCCCAATACATTATTCTATTTTAAAAGGTCATCATAAAATCCTTAGTCTTCTGATTAAATACAATGCGGACATTAATTCCTTTGATGCCACAGGAACTTTCACCCCTATCATGTTAGCCATTAAAAATAGAGATTATTTTGCATTGCACTATTTATTAGATACTGTTGATTTAAAAGTAAAAAACAAAAAGAGAGAAGATATTTTTGACTTTGTATTGACTGAACCACAGATTTCAAAAAATACCAAATTTATTTTTTCAGCGCATATCAGAACACGAGATGAATATGCAAAAAGGGTGCAAATTTATAATATTTTGCTTTCGCAATCAAAAGATATAGCAAAAATGACCACAAGAGAAATGATGTCATTTCTTATTTCTAATAAGCTAGAGAAACAAGATGTTTATCACTTTGTTTTTCATAAAAGACATGAACGTATGCTCTATAATATTATCACTAAAACAAGCTTTGTTGCAGATTTAAATATTGTTCCCACAGGCTATGACAGAGAATACCCATTTTTTCTTCTCTCTGTAAAAGAAAATCTTACTTCCGTAGCTAAAGCTTTGCTTGAAAAAGGTGTAGATAGCAATTATCCTTTACAAAAATTTAATAAAGCCAGAATTATGAGGCTATTTTCAAAAGAGGAAATTGGAAAAACAGCCCTAATGATTGCCTACAAAGAAAGACACCTTGAGATGGTTGATTTGCTTTTAGAATATAATGCTGATGTACATGCTAAAGATTTAAACAACTGGTCGGTTATAGATGTGGCAAAGCACATTAATGACAAAGAAATGCTTAGAAAATTTAGACTTTTTTCTGAATAAGCTAAAACAATTTTAAACTTAGTTGGGGAAGGAGTAAAAACGTCACTTCCCAAGCAATTATTTTATAATAACCTTATTTTTTCACAATCCAAGTTTGCAATGTTTTATATAATTCTTCAGGATTAATAGGCTTTGTTATATGTTCATTCATGCCACAGGAAAGGCTGATGTCCTTATCCCCTTTCATGGCATGCGCTGACATGGCAATGATCGGTATCTTATCAAACTCTTTTTGTGTACGAATAAATTTTGTTGCCGTGTGCCCATCCATCACAGGCATTTGAATATCCATAAGCACTGCGTCATAACGTCCTAACACAAGCATATTAATAGCTTCTTTACCATTATTTGCAATATCTAAGGTGTAGCCGGCTGATTGTAAAATTTCTGCAGCCACAAGCTGATTAATCTCATTATCTTCTACCAATAAAATATGATATGATGCCGTGCTTTGTAAATCTGCTATGCTTTCAGAATCAACTGTTAAAGCACGAGCTTTTTTCCTTTGATCAAGCTTAAAAATAGCCGTACAGAAGAAAGTTGAGCCTTTGCCAAGCTCGCTCTCTACCCAAATATTACCTCTCATCATAGTAATAATACTGCGAGAAATAACCAAGCCAAGCCCTGTGCCGCCATATTCACGGGTTACAGAACTATCTGCTTGAGAAAAGGCAGAAAATAAACGATCAACTTGCTCAGGCTTTAAGCCAATACCGGTGTCTCTTACTGCAAATCTACATAATAACTCTATATTATCCCGAATTTCACCTTCAACCTCTAAGGATACTGTACCCGATCGCGTAAACTTAATAGCATTACTAACAAGGTTGAACAAAACTTGCTTCAAACGCAAGGCATCGCCTAAAATAATCGTACTTGCACAATCTTCTTGTACTTGTATCGACAGGTTAAGTCCTTTTTGTGTACTTAAAGGCAAGTACAAATCTGTAACATCTTGGCAAAGCTCACTAAGCGTGAAGGGTCTTGTTTCCATCTCAAGCTTACCGGCTTCAATTTTTGAAAAATCAAGAATGTCATTGATAATGCGCATCAGATTGTTGGCGGATAAAAGGCTTTTATCCACATAGTTTTTTTGCATTTCACTAAGAGTTGTTTTTTCCAAAAGATGTAACAAACCTAAAATTCCATTCATAGGAGTACGAATTTCATGGCTCATATTTGCCAAAAATTCCCCTTTGGCCTTTGTGCTTCTTTCTGCAATTTCTTTAGATTCGCGTAAGGCCTGCTCATTGGAAGCAATTTCACGCATCATGGCATACTGTTGGCGCATATCCTTTAAGTAGCTGATAAGCCCATGTTTTCCACGATAGGACGTGCGCACACTTAAAATTTCAAGCGGTATATCTTCACCCGTGATGGAATGTTTTGTAACAACTTCTGCACGCGTTGTGCCTTTGGCAAAGGCATCGTCAATAATTTGGGCCATCATATCTTTTGTAGCCACACCATTTGGTTGAAATTCCGGTAAAGTCTTTTCAAAGCCGTTCAAATAGGCTTCTTGGGTTTCAAAACCAAAAATGTTCGCCCCTTCAAGATTGGTATAAATGAGTTTGAAGTTTTCATCCCAAAAATGGACTGCCATGGGCAGTGAATCAAGCATTAATGTGTTGCGCAGCTCTGCTTCTTTTACTAGCTCTTGCGTTGCTTTAAGATCCCGTAAATCTTTAACATATGAAACTACAACGAGTTTTCCATCAAGCATTGATCGCACCAAGACAACTTCCATGGGGATAAGCTCCCCTTCTGAATCTTGATGCAACCACTCAAAGCGTATGTAGCCTTTTTCAAGCACTTCAAGGTGGTTGACTGCAACTGCTTCTTTAGAATTTCTTCCATCAGGCTGAAATTCAGGTGAAGTTGCATATAAATTTTTGATATAATCTTCTTTTGTCTTATACTTAAAAGTTGAAAGCACAGCCTTATTACAATCAAACATCTCCCCTTCTTTAGTCCAAAACATAATACATAAAGGAACATTATCACTAATAATAGCATTGCGTTCTTCTATAAAAGAAGCCTTTTCTTGCATGGCCTTAAAATCACGCAAGTCTCTGGTATACCCAAGAACCATGACCTCACCATGAATCTTGGTGCGTACGGCAGTCACTTCTACAGGTAAAGGATCGCCATTACAATCTTTATGCATCCATTCAAAGTGGGCATAACCCTCATCAAAAGCAGTCTTTAAAGATTCTAGAGTTTTTTCGCGGCTTAATTTTCCGTCTGGTTGATATTCAGGCGACAGAGTCGGGAAAAGCTCCATATATTCATGTTTATTGGTGAACCCAAAAATTTTATAAGCCGTATTATTGCAGTCGATAATCTTAGAATCTTTATTCACGATATTTACGCCATAGGGCATGCCTTCATGCATGGCACGCATGGCATCTTCATTACTTTCTAGTTGTTGCTGTTTTGTGCGCAGGTCGTAACTAAAAATAACTACTGCATCTTTTTCATTATATTTTATACGTAATAGAGAAAGACGTACCGGAATATCAATTCCACACATATCCCGCCAAAACCATTCTCCGGAAGCATAGCCAATGGCCAGTGCTTTTCTTAAGTTTTCAACAAAAGTATCAAGGGAAAATTCACCATCGGCCTGATAGGGAGGAAAGCACCTTTCGGCTGTTTTTAAGCATAAATCTTTATTTTCTATACTTAAAAATTGCAAGAAACTATCATTACAATCCAACATTTTTTTGTCAGCTCCCCAAATACAAATGGGGGTTGCGCTTCTAAAAAGAATATCTGTGGCAGAAATATCGCTTGAAATTTTACCTTCAATAACTATTTGTGTTTTTTTATCAAAGGACATTTGCATCACAAATATGTGTTCATCTTCATAAAAAATGGTGGTGATAGAGTATGATGCGGAAACTTTTTTGGCAGAAGGCATTTGATGTTGCCACGTAAATTGACTTAAACCTGTTTCTAGAGCATTTTTACATTGGCTAATTATCTTTTCTAAAAAATTTTTGGCGTTATTTTGAGAGCTGTCAAAATCTTGCTCCCATATTTTCATATAATTTTCGGGGCTCACTGTCCCAAAAAAATCATAAAAGCTTTGAGTAGCATAAAGAACACGCCCGGTATTTGATAGACAAGCTAAGGGTTTTGGATTTTTTTCATAAAGTATGCGGAGAAAATCATACTTTCCAACATTTACAGTAGTATCAATATGCATGGCGCATCCTTTGCCGTAAAGACTGGAAAAAGGGAGGAAAAGATACAAAGATAGTAAACACTTTTTTTTTCCTGTCTAGAGTATTTAACAAGAAAATATAATTTCTCTATAGAATATTTAGAGAAAATACGTTATAAATTAGGATAAAATGCGAAATTAGTTGCAATATTTACTGAATACGGGAGGGCCTTGTCTCCCGTATTCAAAGACTTTAAGATTACAGTTTCTTAGCAAGCAATTCATTGACTAAGGCAGGATTGGCTTTACCCTTCGTTTCTCGCATAATCTGCCCAACAAAAAAGGAAATCAACTTGGTTTTACCGCCGCGATAGGCCTCTACTTCAGCGGGATTTGCCGCAAGCACGGTGTCAATGGCCGCTTCTAGGGCTGAACTGTCAGAAATTTGCACAAGCCCTTTTTCGCGCACAAAAGCTTCAGGCATAGTCGTGGTGCGCATCAATTCTGCAAAGCTGTCATTGGCAATTTTTGCAGAGATAAGCCCCTCATCAATAATACGTGCCAACTCTCCAAGGGCTGCGGGACTCATGCTCATATCTTGAATTTTCATTTCACTGGCATGCAATTCGCGCAAAAGTGCTCCTAACACAAGATTGGCTATGCGTGAGACCTTAACCTTTGGTTCAGCGGCAAGAGCAGCTTCAAAAAAATCTGCCAAGGCTTTGTCACCACAAAGAGTTTCAGCATCTGCCTGTAATAATCCAAGCTTTTCACAAAAACGAGCAATGCGCGCTTTGGGCAATTCAGGAAGGCTTTTTTCCCATTTGGCAAGGTCAGCTGCTTCAATGGTAATGGGAAGAAGGTCGGGATCAGGAAAATACCGATAATCGTGGGCTTCTTCCTTCGAGCGCATGGATTTTGTTATATTTTTAACGCTATCATACAAGCGAGTTTCTTGAACTACTTCTTCGCCATCTTCAAGTAAATCCTGCTGGCGACCGATTTCATACTCAATAGCTTTTTGCACATGTCTAAAAGAATTAAGATTTTTTAGTTCTGCACGTGTTCCAAAAGGAGTTCCGGGTTTGTGCAATGACACATTGGCATCACAACGAAAACTCCCCTCTTCCATATTACCATCACTAATTCCAAGGCAAGTAACAATGCCATGCAAAGCCTTAAGATAGGCCACTGCTTCTTCAGCGCTGCGCATATCCGGTTCAGAAACAATTTCCACCAGCGGCGTGCCGGCGCGGTTTAAATCCACAAAGCTGGCATTTTCATGGCTGTCATGGATATTTTTACCGGCGTCATTTTCTAAATGAATGCGTGTAATACCAATAACTTTCTTTTCTTGTCCATTAAAAGTTATTTCCAAATTTCCATGTTCACAAATGGGCTTGTCAAATTGAGAAATTTGATAACCTAAAGGTAAGTCAGGATAAAAATAATTTTTACGTGCATAAATTGAAGATAGATGCACCGTACAGCCCGTGGCAAGGCCGGCCTTTGCGGCATATTCTACCGCGCGTGCATTTAGCACAGGCAATGAGCCGGGCATGCCAGAGCATACCTCACACACGTTAGCATTAGGCTCTTGGCCAAATTTTGTAGAACATGCACAAAACAGCTTTGACTGCGTGGCCAACTGTACATGAACTTCTAAACCGATTACGGCTTCATAGGCTGCCATAATTTTCTCCTTATATAAATACTAATTATAATAAATTAAAATCAATCCTAAAAGGAACACTTTAACATTTAAAAGCGTGCATCAAAAAACTTACCCACGCCATAATTATCACGGCGGAAAAATTTCTCTTGACTTGGACCAATGATTTGCATTTCAGGATTTGACCTTTGTACGTCAATGGCAATATGCATTTCCTTGGTGCAACCAGTTGAAAATGTAGAATCCTTACCAGCCCATGCCGGTAAAACCTTACGCTCAAGCAAAGCAAAACTATCTTCAATATCTTGTACAGTTTGAAAACGCCACACATCGATATATCCGCTGCGCTGCACTCGTTCCCACATGTACATCAAATCATCTCCGTCCATGCCTTCGGGAGCTTGTTCGGCAGGATTAACAATAAAAGTATCATCAAGCTTATTGCGCAAATTGCGTACAAAGGTATGCACCAGCTCAATGGCTGTACTTTCTTGGCCGGGAATACTTCCGATAATGCACGAATAGAACATCACTGTTTTTCCGGCCTTATGAGCACTGCGCATTTCTGCAATAATGCCCTCTGCCCTATCGCGAATTTCAACTTCGGTAAGCTTTCTGATGTGACGGGCACGAGGCTTTGCTAAAATCTGGTATTGACCATTTTCATCAATCCAATAACTTACGATATCTCTGGTAAAAGACTGTGAACTTTTAGCCAAAATTTCCGCATTACGATGGCCCTTGGTAAGAATAATATCTGCTTCTTTCCACGCTCTGGCAAAAGCTACATTGGTGCGATATAAATTAAGACGCTCGCGCGTTCCATCTTGAATGACAAGCAAGGACGATTCACGTAAATAATTTAAGAGTTTATTTTTACTAATATTTTCTTCTTGTACAATACGTGCACCATCAAGAAGTTCATCCATTATGCTATCATATTCAATATCATTGAGGGTTGGACTATAAAAATAAAAGCCGCTTTTTAAAGCAATAATTATCTTATGCCCCATGTATTGCAAACGCTTTAGTAAAGCCATATCAAAGACAAAGCCGCCACTGGTATCTGGCAAAAATAAAATGGTCTTTGGTTCATCTCTTTCAGAACCAAGCAAGGTCATAAATGGCTCAATAGATTGTGTTTTATTGTTGAGTAACTCATCCCACTCAAGCGGCGATGGGGTGGCTTGCATAATCTGTCTTGAATCTGCAGAAAGATACATAAGACGCTTAATCTCCACAACATTTAATGCCTCTCGTAAGCTTGGAACATTACCGGATTTAGGAAAATCTTGCGGAAGTTTATGCAAAGCATTTTGCAAAGCACTGGAAGTAAAAATCCCCATGGCCTTGGCATTTGCTTTTTGCTTAACCTTGACCCAAGGGTCTTCAACACCGGTTTGCGTTGCCATAAGGCTTGTCATGCGCTTCATAAAGCGCGATGGTATAATCGTTTGACTTTTTAAGAGCTGGCGATAACGCGTACGGCACAAGGTAAGAACGCGCATTTTTTCTTCTTTTTCAAGAGGAACAGAGCGTAAAATTTGTAAAATGGTACGCCAACCACGCCAATATTGTCTGTGTAATTCTCTTCCGCGCTGTGGATTATAGATAATTTGAAAAGTTTCGTCAGCGCAAGGAATATACACCTCATCTTTGCCCAAAGCCACCATAAAGGCTATTTGCTCGGGTGAAGCAATAATTTTTTTATTCATATGATAGGCGTAGTTATTATCTATCATAAAGCTGTATAGCCAAGCATCAAAAAAAATATCTTTATGTACCTCTACCTGCTTATTACTTTCTATTTTTGGCAATGATTTCATCTGGATATCTCCATATAACTTGATTATTGCAAACCGTGAATAAAACCACGCTCACGTAGCGGAGTAAAATATCTATCATCACTGAGCCGTGTAAAATGAACAGCCTCCGGTAGGGCAAAAACTTCAATGGTATCCGCCGTAAGCATAGGATAGCTTTCTTGCCCGTCAATGGTCACAAAGGTATCGGTGGAACTTTGATTTATGGTAATACGCACCGGCATACTATGCGGTAGCACCATGGCCGGAAAATTACACAAATACGGACAAATGGCTGTTACAAGTATGGTATTATTGGCTGGATGCACCAAGGGGCCCCCAGCTGAAACTGCATAACCGGTTGAACCAACAGGAGAAGAAATGATAATTCCGTCGGCGCGTATTTTACTTATGAGCTCTGTGGCAACACTTACATCAAGAGAAATAACACGCGACATGGCACCCCTGTTCAGAACAACATCATTAATAGCATAACCGGAATGAATCTTTACCCCTTTACGAAAAACACGCCAGCCCAGCGCCATACGCTTTACCACGATATGCTGTCCATTTAAGAGGTCAGTAAGTCCTTTTTCCCAGTGAATGCTCTCCAAATCTGCTAAAAAACCCACACGCCCAAAATTTATCCCAAGCAAAGGAATGGGCGCATTAACAAAAGCACGGGCCACCCCAAGCATGGTACCATCACCGCCAAGCACAATGACAAAGTGCAAACCCACATGCAAAAAATTTCTAATATCTTGAATGTCAATAGGGGTATATACTTCATGCCCTAAAGCAATGAGCCATGCGGTAATCTTCTTGGCAAGCTTAGCAGCCTTAGCATTATGCGCTTTTGTTACCACAAGGATACGCAAGGAGGAAGAAGGTGAGCTTGAATTGTCCATCACTATATAATACTGTAAAAAATTATGAAGCTCAAGATTTTTATTAAAACACTAAAAATAATATAAAAACAACCCAAG
>CAYJHU010000082.1:0-9090 GCA_964369655.1 uncultured Desulfovibrionaceae bacterium
TGACGCAAATAAAAGTTTTTTGAAAGGGGTTTGGGGAAAACTTTTTTTCAAAAAACCGACCCGAAGGGCTTGTAGCCGTTGGCGAGGAACGAGCCATACGGATATCGTGCGCCTAGGCGTTTTTCCCCAAAAAATCTTCCTATATAAAATAAATCCTAATGTTCACCACCTAGGTAAACATCACGAACGTTTGGATCGTTAAGAAGATTAATTGCTGTATTTTCAATAGCCACGGTACCAACATCAAGCACATAGCCGCGAGAGGCAAGCTTAAGGGCAGCACGAGCGTTTTGTTCCACAAGCACAATGGTCAAACCTTTTTCGTTGATACTGCGCACAGTGTCAAAGATAGAGGCCACAAGTAAGGGAGCAAGCCCAAGGGATGGCTCGTCAAGCAATAAGAGGCGCGGTTGCCCCATGAGCGCACGACCAATGGCCAGCATTTGCTGTTCGCCGCCCGATAATGTACCGGCAAGCTGGTGCTGACGTTCATCAAGCCTTGGAAAAAGCTCAAAAATCCAGTCTAAGGTTTTCTGAGTAAGCTTATTGTCTCTTACCGTAAAAGCACCTAGTTTTAGGTTATCAATGACGCTCATGGTACCAAAAACACGCCGTCCCTCAGGGGATTGCGTAATTCCTTGCGCCACAATGTCATAGCTTGGCATGGTGTGAATGGGCTTACCCTGAAATAAAATTTCCCCATGCGTAACTTTTTGCAGGCCACTGATAGTTTGCAAAGTCGTGGTTTTTCCGGCGCCGTTGGAACCTAAAATGGTTACAATTTCACCCTCTTCTACCACAAGATTAATACCGTGCAATGCTTCCACGGGGCCATAACTGACACGTACACCTTTTAATTCAAGAAATGCCATGGCTTAGCCCTCATCTTCGTCAACACCGAGATAGGCCTCGATGACGGCTTTGTTGTTACGAATATTTTCTGGCAGGTCATCGGCAATAACTGCGCCATTTTCAAGCACAATAAGCCTATGGCAGAGCTGCATAACCAATCGCATATCGTGTTCAATAAGCAAGACACTGATGTCGCGCTTACGAATACGATAGATAAGAGCCATAAGGTCGGCGGTTTCTTGTTCGTTCATGCCGCCGGCCGGTTCGTCTAGAATAAGCAGCTCCGGATCAGAGGCAAGGGCACGCGCAATTTCAAGTAAGCGCTGATTACCATAAGACAAAGAACCGGCTCTTTCGTTATATTTGGAGTCAAGCCCCACAAAGGCTAACTCTTGCATGCAACGATCAAGGGCGGCTTTTTCTTCTCGGCGCTGACTAGGCAAGCGCAACATGGAAGAAACAACACCTGCCGACATGCGGCAATGGTGCCCTGCAAGCACATTTTCTACCACCTGCATATTGGGGAAAAGACGAATACTTTGGAAAGTACGTGCAATGCCCATCTTCACCAATTTATAAGGAGGAATGCCGGTAATGCGCGTATCCTTAAAGTAAATATCGCCTTTTTCCGGAGTGTAGTTGCCGGTAATGCAGTTAAAAACCGTCGTCTTTCCTGCGCCATTTGGTCCAATAAGTCCTATGATGCCACCACGCTCCACATGAAAACTCACTTCACGTGTTGCCGTTAGCCCACCAAAAACCTTTGTTACATTAGCAAGTTGCAATAATTTTACCATTACTTGCCCTCACTCAATTCTGATTTTTTTTCTTGCGCACTGTCTTCAACGGGCACTGGCTTGAGTTTTCCGTCTTTTTTGAAAAACCGCACCTTATATTTGCGCAAAGCGGGCACAAGCAAGCCTTGCGGGCGCCAAATCATCATGGCCATCATGGCAAAACCAAAAATTAACATACGCGCATTGGAAAATTCGCGCAGAACTTCCGGTAAACCGATGAATATAAAGGTACTTAAAAGAACGCCCAGCTGACTGCCGCCGCTTAAGATAACCACAGCAAACAAAGTCACCGATTCCGCAAAAGAAAATGATTCCGGGGTGACAATGGTCATTTTTGCGGCAAAGATATTACCCGCAGTACCTGCCCAGCACGCCCCAATAACAAAGGCAATGAGCTTGTACTTGGTGACGTTAACGCCGCAACCGTTGGCGGCAGTTTCGTCCTCACGAATATTACTTAAGGCGCGCCCAAAACGCGAATGGGAAAGCCATGCAAAAAAGAGCACACTAATACCAACACCGCCCCACACTAAATAATAAAATTTTGTAGGGGTGTTAATCTTAAAGCCAAGGAGATCAGGACGTGAAATGCCAAAAATACCATTGGATCCGCCAAAATATCCGCCCACATCATTGATGATGGTTAGGCGCACAATTTCCACGATACCGATGGTAACAATAAGCAAATAGTCACCGCGCAAGTGAATAATCGGCCTTGCCACAATGAGGGCAAAGACACCGGCAACTATGCCGGCAAGGGGCAATAAGTAAAGGACAGGAACGCCAAATTGTGTATTAAATATGGCAGTTACATATGCACCAATGGCATAAAATGCCGCATGGCCCATATTAAAAAGTCCTGCTTGCCCAAGAATGACATTAAGTGATAGCGCAAGCCAAGCATAAATGCCAACGTTTACGCACACATCAATCCAATAATTATTTACAAAAAGTGGCAAGATTAGCAATACAACAGATAAGCCAATCAATGAGAGTATGCGTGGGTTCATAATTTATCAGCCACCCTTTCGCCCAAGATACCAGTGGGGCGGATAATAAGTATGCAAATAAGTACACCAAAGGCAATAACATCCTTCCAAGCAGCAGCAATATAAGCCGCGCTCATGGCTTCAATGACACCGAGCAAAAGCCCGCCAAGCATGGCGCCGGGGATGTTGCCAATACCGCCCAAAATGGCCGCAGTAAAGGCTTTTAAGCCGTAATTCCAGCCCATAACAAAGTCAATTTGCCCATAATAAATACCAACCATCATGCCCGCAGCGCCACCAAGGCCGGGTCCAATCATAAATACGATGGAGATGATGCGGTTAACATTGATGCCCATGAGCCTTGCTGCTCCTTGGTCAATGGCTACTGCACGCATGGCTGCGCCGGTGCGGGTACGGTTTACAAAGAGGTATAAGGCAAACATAAGACAAAGACAGGTAACGATTACTAAGATACGCACGCCTGGTATGGTCATGCCAAAGATTGTAATCATAAAGGAAGGGCGAACCTCTTCGGGATACACAAAAAAACGCGCACCATACAAAAGCATGATGGCATTTTGGAAAAATATGGACGCACCAAGGGCTGAAACCACTGCAGAGAGGCGATTGGCGGTACGTAAAGGGCGATAGGCTGTTCTTTCAAGAACAAAACCAATAAGCGCCACCAAACAGGCCACCATAATAAATACCACCAAAATGGCTAGTTCTACGGGTAAAGCTCCCATAAGGCCGGCACTAACCAAAAAGGTCAGGCCAAGATAGGCACCGATGGTAAATAAATCACCGTGTGCAAAGTTGATGAGCTTTAAGATGCCGTAAACCATAGTATAGCCAAGGGCTACCAAGGCATAGATGCCTCCCACCGCTAGTCCATTGAAAAGTTGCTGCATAAAATCATACATACTAGGGGCAACTCCTTATAATAATTCACGCCTGATAAAAAACAAAATGAAGTCCTTGCCCTCACCAAAAAGGTAAGGGCAAGGATGAATTAATTAATCGCGAGCTTGCAAGATAAACTTGCCGTTGTTGTCAACAACATATGTACGATAGAAATCGCCAATGCGGTCACCCTTTTTATCAAAGCTTATGGGGCCGGTGAGAGCAACATAATCTTTCAAGGTGCCAGTTAAGTAGGCAGCTATGTCAGCAGATGTGGTTTTGCCATTATATACTGCATCGGCAAGAACACTGAAGGCATCGCCAGCAAGAACAGCCCATACGGATACAGGTAAAGCCTTGTATTCATTTTTGAAAGAAACAAGGAAGTCTTTAGCTTCTTTGCTATCAAGATCTTGGGGTAAAGGAGGGCTGATGAAGAAGAAACCTTCTGCAGCTTTGTTACCAGCAATTTTTACTAAGTCGGCATGGTTAGTAGCATCGCCGCCCATCATAGGCACATTAAAGCCCATGTCGGATTTTTGGCGCAAAAGGCTACCGGCTTCAGGATAGTAGCCTGTGAAGAAAATAAAGTCAGGATTGCTTTTCTTAAGGCTAGTCAAAGTGGCGGTATAATCTCTTTCGCCGGGGGTAATAGCGTCAAAATAAACGATCTCAATTTTTTCTTTATCAAGAATGGCCTTGGTTTCTTCAGCTAAACCCTTAGAATAAGAAGAATTATCATGTAAGAAAGCAACTTTTTTGTAGCCTTTTTTCTTAATAAGGTTAGCGGCAGAAAGACCTTGTGAGTCGTCACGAGGAGATGTACGGAAGAAGGTTTTTAAGCCTTTTTCAGTAAGACGCACGGAAGTTGCGCCGGTACCGATTTGTACGATGTTAGCTTCTGCCAAAATATTTTGAGAAGCTTCTGTTACGGCAGAACCATAGGTACCAACAACAGCCACAACACCAGAAGAGGAAAGCTTGTTGGCAGCAAGAGCTGCAGAGCGTGGATCGCCTGCATCGTCTTCAAAAATCAAGCTAATGGTATTTTTGCCATCTTTTTTAGCTTTTGCATTGTAGTCTTTGGCTAAGAGGGCTACGATATTTTTCATATCTTGACCTTCAGAGGCCCACTTACCAGTCAATGGACATAGAACACCAATTTTTACTTCAGCCGCATCAGCTTGCACGGGTGCTCCTAAAAGAGAAGCTGAGAGTAAAGCACCAACACCTAAAACAGAAAGAAACTTTTTCATACAATCTCCCGATAAATACGTTAAAAACTTAAAACATCAGCCATAATCCTTATGGGGCGCAAGGATGCAACCCTGCGCCCTATATTTCTTAATGTTATTCTACCCAGTCATCGCCATCTTCGATGGGCGCAAACCCACGACGCATGGTGTTTTCGGTGATAACACGTGGATCCATAAAGTGTAACAAATAGTCAGGACCGCCGGCCTTTGTGCCAACACCAGACATACGCGCGCCACCAAAGGGTTGTCTTTCAACCAAGGCGCCGGTATTGTTACGGTTAATATAAAGGTTACCCACACGGAACTTGCGTCTTGCCTTGTCCAAATTTTTGGGCGAACGGCTGAACACACCGCCGGTTAAGGCAAAGCGTGTGCTGTTGGCAAGCTCAATGGCATGGTCAAAGTCATTGGCACGCATGACGGAAAGCACAGGGCCAAAAACTTCTTCTTGAGCAATGCGATGCTCAGGCTTAATGTCGCCCACGATGGTGATGGGCACATAGTAGCCATTGCTGTCTGGGATGGAGCTTTGGAAGAGTAAAGTACCTTCGCTCTTGGCAAGCTCAATGTATTGCTGAACATTTTTCTGAGCAGCAGCGTCAACCACAGGTCCCATGGCAAAGGCAGAGTCTTCGGCAGGGCCTACAAGCATGGCTTTGGCAGCTTCAAGCAAACGCTCTAAAAGTCTGTCATAAACAGTATCGGTTACAATCAAGCGTGAGCAAGCGGAGCACTTTTGACCTTGGAAGGCAAAGGCTGAGTACAAGATATGCGGTACGCATTCATCAAGGTCAGCATCATCGTCAATGATAATGGCGTTTTTGCCGCCCATTTCTGAGATAACCTTTTTCACGTTGAGTTGATCTGGGCTGGTTTTTCCGGCCTTTTCTACTATGCGTAAGCCCACTTCCATGGAGCCGGTAAAGGCAATAACGCTTACGTCTTTGTGCTCAACAAGGTAGTCGCCCATGACAGAACCACGGCCGGGTACATAGTTAAATACACCTGCTGGCAAGCCAACTTCATTGAAGATTTCAGCAAGCTGGTGACCGATAATACCGGTTAAATTAGCAGGCTTATAGATAACAGGGTTACCTGCAACTATGGCCGCACTCACCATACCAATGCTGATGGCAAAGGGGAAGTTCCAAGGAGCAATAACAGCGGCTATGCCCTTAGCATCATAGAGGTAATGGTTCAACTCACCTGGAGCATTACCAAGACGTGTAGGCTTAGCTAAGCGCACCATTTCGCGAGCATAATATTCTAAGAAGTCAATACCTTCTGAAACGTCAGCTTGGGATTGATCCCATTGCTTGCCCACTTCAAGCACTTGCCATGCGCAAAGTTCATACATGCGACGACGAGCAACAGCAGCTGCTTTTACCAAGTATTCCGCACGTTTTTCTGGCGGAGTATCGCGCCAAATGGGGAATACAGCATTGGCAGCAGCAATGGCTTGATCCACTTCTGCTATGCCACCTTGAGCCACGTGACCAAGCACTTCATCAGGATTGGCAGGGTTCAAGGAAGGGATGGTTTCCGCAGTGTTTACGTCTTGTCCATTGATGTACAATGGATAAGTTTTCCCAAGCTGGGTGCGCACTTTGGCAATTTCTGCGGGGAAAATATCTCTGTGATCTTTACGAGTAAAGTCCACTTGAGATTCGTTAACAAAAGGTCCAAGACCAACAACTTTTTCTGCTGGTTTGGCAGGCTTTTCTGCACGATGGCGCTCAGCAGTTTTGATAGGATCTTCCATAAGGCGTTCAATTTGTGCCTCTTCGGCAAAGCTTTGACGCAAGAAAGATTCATTGGCGGTATTTTCCAAAAGGCGACGCACAAGATAACCCATGCCAGGAACCATGTCACCATAAGGACAATACAGACGCACGCGACCAGCTACACGCAAAATACCACGACGTACAGGCTCAGCCATACCGTAAAGTACTTGGAACTCATAACGGGACTCATCAACACCCAGCTCTGCGGCCATTTCCATTACTGCAGAAATTGTACGGATGTTGTGCGAAGCACACGCAAAGTGTACTCTGTCACTATTTTTCAAAATTTCATAGGTTACACGTTCAAAGGCGGCATCACTGTCGGCTTTTACTGTGTATACAGGCACTTCCCAGCCCATTTGTTTGGCCTTAACGGTTTCGTAATCCCAGTAAGCACCCTTAACAAGGCGGATGGAAATTTGTGTATCTTCTTTCTTTGCCCAAGCAAGAAGGTCAGCCACGTCTTTGTCAATGTCTTTAAGGTAGGCTTGCAGAACAATACCGATATGTGGATAATCTTTATATTCAAGCTTAAGGCGCTTATATACTTCGATAATAATATCTTTATGTCTGTAGGATTCCATGTCGATGCATAAGAAACCCTTGGCTTCTACAACGCGCTTACATACACGGCGCACTTGATCAAGGATGCCGATTACAGAGCCTTCAAAGTCCTGAGGATTGGCAAGGCAAAAAGTAGCTGTGGGCTTAACAGCCACGTTGATTTTTGGAGCATGACCAAAGTCTTCGGTGCTGCCAGCAGGAGCATTGCCCAAAGGCTTCCAAGAATTTTGCTCTTTTTCAAGTGCATCAATAACATCTAAATATGTTTGCACATAAACATCAGCTTCTTTATGTGAAAGGGTTGCTTCACCAAGCACGTCCACAACAGCAGCAAAACCTTCTTTGCGCAGTTTATTAATATTTTTAACAGCTTCGTCGGTTTTTTCGCCAACAATAAATTGCTTAGCCATCTCTTGGATGTTACCGCTAATAAATTTGTTAAGCATATTGCCGCCGATGGAACCAAAGGCACTGGCGAGCTTAGCACCGGTGGAAAGAACCTTAGGCATGTCATTGCCATCACCAAAGTACTCAGTGATATGGTCTGAAAGCAATTTTGGAGTTGTTAAAGAAGGAAAAACGTCTACAAAGCGAAAAATTTGCACTTTGAAAGTTTCATTTTTCATACTCCAATCCATTACTTTGCCCATCCAAGCCCCTTTATTAAAAAGGGAAGGCTTCTCGCCGGAAATGCTGGTAAACATCTCTTTGCCGCGGTTAATGATTTTCGCATTAATCTTTTCTTGCATTTTGCCCTCATACGTAGCGTCAGAAGTTAATAAAAATACTTAGGTGTTTTTCCTAAGTTTTTTACAATAGAACCTAATCGTTGCTAATCTAAAAAAGTATCGACTTTTCAATATTAAATGTATACCAAATTCATACTAAAAAAGAAAGTATTTTTTTTATTTGTTCTTTTTTGCACACAACACAATAATTTACACATTTTTCATACTTTTTTTATTTTTTTTGTATTTTTGAAAAAATCCCAAAAATCAACGATTTGCCATGTTCTAGATAGTATCATTTGGGAGGCTCTGCCTCCCAAACCCTCCGCCAAAGGGGTTAAACCCCTTTGGAAACCCTTATGCCCCATATTCAACAAGTTGAATATGGCTTTAAATTATATACTTTTAATTTAGATGATTTTTCACTGAAAGAAAATTATTTTGACCTAGCACCGATACTTTATTATGAAAAGCCTTACTTTGTTAATTTATTCAGTTTAATAAAAGATATCCTCTAAAAACATTTAACAATTAAAAAGAGTTAAAACATGCCTCAACATTCTATTATAAAAACAATTTTTTGGGTAATCTGTGCAAATTTTATCTGCATAGCAAACCTTTCTGCACATGAACTTGTTAAGGATGACGTTTTGCGGGCGCACATCGCCATGCGTCAAAAGTACGATCAATGCCTTGAAAAGGCAGAGCAAAACGCAAACAGCCAAAAAGCATGTCGCGTAAGCTATGCAAAGCAAAGACTCTTAAGTGCAGCTGAGCTTTACCATATTTATATGGAGCATGCCCTTGAGGCAGAGGAATTATACGAAGATGTACTGCTTGGGGTTCGCGGCACAGTGTACAGGGTAGGCACAACGCCGCTGGGAATACTGGAGGTGGTCCTTGGGCTTGACGACTTTGGTATGACGGGCGTGCGGGTGGAGTTTCCCCCTAAGTACGCCGCTCAAGTAAAAAATCTTAAAAATGGCGATACAATCACCGTAGCCGCCATCAGCAAAGGAATGCAGGTGGAAGGATTTATTCGACTTGTAAATGCTGAGTTTATTAAATAGCCGACAAAATAAACCCCATCTGCATTGAATATGCACATTCTAACCATCAAAAAATGTAATTTTCAATTTATTGAAAATTACATTACAGAGTGTTGCCAAAGCCTTCTGGGGGAAAACCTTTTGTGGAACAAAAGGTTTTCCCCCAGA
>CAYJHU010000083.1:0-9059 GCA_964369655.1 uncultured Desulfovibrionaceae bacterium
AGTAAATATTGTTCATTCAGCAGTTTAAGGCATTTTCTGCGTATTTTGTAGAAGTCTTTTTCTGCAGGTGAAGCTATGTGACCTGCTATTTTACCAAGTTTGCGGCGCATGTATTTGATAGCATCGGTAAGTGAGCCACCGAGTATGGGGTCAGTGATTGGTCCGATATTTTCTTCCACTTTTGCGTAGAATTTGACTATATAATTGGGGTCTTGTGCGTCATCCCACATTTTTTTTATATCTACAAGCATAAATAACAAGTTTCTGGCCATATCTTCGGTGCTGGCTCGCTTATAGTCAAATTCTAAAGCTTTCTTTTCTAGCTTGAAAATGGCCGAAATATTTTTTGCTTTGAATGCATCGTAAAATTTTTTTGTATTTTCTTTTAGAAATTTATCATAATCCGCAGATTTCATAATATTTTCCTATTTTTATGTTATTAAGTGGCATGTACTATCCCTTAAAACTTTTAAGTCCACGACCACGTTGTTTTGAAATATCAATACCTATATGAAAGTTAATGTTTTTTTGATGTTCATTGTTTATAAATCTTAAGCATTCTTGGCGTTTCACATAAAAGGCATTTTCTGCGACATTGGCAGTGCCACTTGCAAGAACTCCCAAGCTTCTTATCCTTGACTTTATGGCTCTATCCATGCCTGAATCAAGTAGTTTCGTGGGTTTTTGCTCTATATCTCCATAAGTTTTGTCAAAAAGTGTGCGAGCATAGCTTGGGTCTTTGCCTCGTATCCATATATCTTGAATAGCTGTAATACTTGTCAATTCTTCTAGGCGTTTATTACTGTGACGTGTAACTTCTATGTCGTACTGTTGGGCAGCCTTTTCAAAAAATAATAGGTCGTCGACGTTATTATTTTTCAATGCTTCAGAAAATTGTTTGATGGCATTTTGAAGTGCAGTGCCTTGCATTTTTCTAGGCCTTGAGTTCTCGATTTGCTTATGAAGTTTTTCAGCGACCGAAAGTTCATTAACAAATGTATTACGAGTTAAGCCATTCTTTTCCATATTTTTCCACCGCTTCAGATAGGTTAAGCCCTGACGCAATTAATGCTTTTATTCCCATATCTTCTTTTAGTAAGTTTGCCATTCCAGCATTTAGCGGAACTTGTTTCTTTAACTCCTCAGCTTCATCTTTTTTTCCTGCCATTTCAAGGTCGTAAAGTCTGTCAGTCAAAACTTCGAACTCTTTATCGGTCATTGGTTTCAAATTTGCTTGTAATGTTGACATGATATACCTCTTTAACTTTCTGAAATTGTTAAATTATGTGCTTTGATAGTAGCTTTTTTCATTACTCTTGTCTACTTGGTTTTAAGTTTGTTATTTTTCAAGCCATTCTAAGCCATACTCTTTTACCGCTTTAGATAAATTCATTCCTGAAGCTATCAAGGCTTCAATTCCCCTATCCTGCTTTAATACGTTGGCTATGCCTGCCATTATAGGAAGTTGTTTTTTTAGTTCATATGCTTCGCTTTCCCTACCAGCTATTTCGAGGTCATAAATTTCATCCGTGATGGCTTCAATTTCTTCATCGGTAAATTCCCTAAGGTTTGGTAGGGGAGTGTTTTTGTTATTCTCCTTCATAAATTACTTCTCCATGTTCGTTGATTGTCAGCAGATGGTCATCAGCACAAATGTCAGGATCAAATTCATCAAGCAGGCCAATGAACTCCGCAAGTTCAAGGCTGATTTCAACGCCCTTACTTGGATCATTTGCAAGTTGCTCAAAAACAGCAACCATGGCAGCGTTTAACTCTTCTTCACGTGCTTTTTCAGTAGCCAAAATAAACTCTTTTTTATTTCGTCTTATCTTATAAACACTAGACACGCTCAAATCAAATTCTTTTGCTACAGTTGCAGGGGCTATCCCATGCTTATCAATCTGCTGCCAGATGGCTTCTTTAAGCTCCTCAGTAATGATGATAGGTCGACCTAGATAGCGTCCTGCCATTTTTGCACGTTCAATACCGTCTTGTTGTCGTTCGCGCATGACATTACGCTCAAGCTGTGCTAAGCTTTTCAGCATGTGAAGTTGCCCATCGTTCGTGGCGGATGAGTTGTCGTTCGAGATTCCAAAGGTCAATTTTTCTGAATGAGAGTGTATAGCGACACCTTTAAGGTTGAGTACTTGCACAGTGTTAAATAACTCTATAATATTGCGTGCTATTATGTCGATACTTTGTACATGTAATGTGTCTCCTTCACTAAGATAATTTATGCATTCCAAAAAAACAGGACGATTTTTGACAGTAGAATTGGCTTGTTCCTCAAATACTTTATCAAGAGAAACACTTTGTAATTGCACAAAGTTATCTTGGTCACTAGACTTGATTCGAATGTATCCCACATTTGCCATACATTCCCCCTTTTACTTTATAGCTCCGTATTTACGCCCATAATTTTGAATGCTTCCCATTTAGTCATGCCTTGCATTTCTAGGTCGTAAAATTCCTCAGAATCCATTGTATTTTCTTCCAATGTCCATTGTGCGGTTAGGCGAATTAATAAAGCTATTGTGCCTTCCGCTTCTAAGGCTTTCAATTTATCAGGGCTATTTAAAGCCCATCTATCTAGTATTGAGAATACCATTGGGGTTCTTCCCTCTAAATTGTATACCTCGGTTATTGTTTCTTGGCTCAATACTTTACGGGCAATTTCTGATGAAAACGTTTGATGGTCAATCATAATAGCTCCTTTAAAATTTGTATTTTTGTATTTGTTAAGTTTTTTAAATATTTTTACAGTTTTGGTAACAATGACACAGCGTCATGTCCCTGCTTGGGGGCAAGGTGAGCATAGCGCATAGTCATTTGTGTTGTTTTGTGACCAAGTAGATTGCTTACCACGACCAAGGGTACACCCTTTTGTACGAGCCATGAAGCAAATGTATGTCTTAGTGAATGAAAGACAATTTTATTGCGCTCGTTATCTACGTTTTTGTTTAGGTCTGTTTCCTTTACAACATTACGAAATACCTCTGCTACGTCAGTCATTTTTTTATTTGAAAACAGATAATTTAATCTATATTGTGAATACTTACATACCACATCTAGGGCTGCTTCATTGAGTGGCACTGTCCTACTTAATGCATTTTTTGTTTCAAAAAGTGTTATTGATTTTTGGGGTAAATTTATCAAATTTGTACGAATATTAAAAATTTCTCCTGCTCTCATGCCAGTATTTAGGGCAAAGAGCGAAATATCGTGCCAAAGTTCATTTTTGGCTTTGAGTGCTAAAAGTAGGGCTGAGGCTTCACCTTCAGTAAGATATCTAAGTCTGCGATTGTCAAATTTTGGCATCTCAAAATATGGTACTTTACCATTATACAACTCCAATTGGATGGAACGCTTCATAATCGCACGAAATAATGTAAGGCAGTGCTTTATGGACTGTGGGCTTAAATTTTGCTCAATGAGATAACGCTTATAAGCAAGAATATCTTGCGTTGTAATGACATCAAAAGCTTTGCCCTGCCAATATGGTAAAAGATGCCTGTTGTAACGATTGACATCTCTTATCACAGTTGACTGTTTCAGTGTTTTACTAGCGTGATATGAAGTCCATGCGTCTTCGATGGAAAAATGCATCATAAAACCTTCTTTAAATTTTTATATTTATTTTAATATCTTTTCCGTGTATGATGTAAAGTTTGTATAAATTGTATATGAATTTCATAAAAAATAAAGATATTTTTTCAACTTTGTAAAAAGGTGTAAAAAGGTTTAAGACCATTTTGCCCTTAAAGAAATATTAACTAAATACCTTATAATTTAGATTTTTTAAAATTGCACATTTACAAAATCTAACCTTTTTAAAATTGAATTTTACACTCCAAAACCCAAAGTGCTAGGAAGTAGTAGTACCGCTGATTGACCCAATCCTTTAGCAAATATTTGCTTGTTCAATTTGTGAGACAATGTTTTCCCAATATTTTTTTAGCCGATGGCGTACCATTATGTGATTAGAACCGCTGATACCTAAGGAGAAGGATTGTTTTTTAGCAAAAAGAGTTTCAAGGTCTTTGCCAATGAGGTTTCTATCGCCTAGGGGCAGTTCAATGATGCTATGAACTTTATGCCCGTGGTCTATAAAACATTTGAAATCAATAAATGACTTACCATCAACGTTAATTTCGCCAAAAAATGGATTTAGCCACACAATGAGGCTTGATTGTGGAAATGTTCTTACCAATCTCACAAAACCATCGACAGTATCTTTGATGGATTGACCACCAGTAATGATGGTATGAAAGTAAACCTTGTGACCTAGTTCGCCTTGCAAAATGTCAAGTATGGAATTTTCTTGCATGTATGAGCCTAGTGCAATGAATGAGCTTGCACCATTGTCCACTATGACGTGAGTGTTATCAGGTGCTATGGCTAGGTCTTCCAAAAGTTCGTCAAACTTACGAGTGTCAATATTTCCGTCTGCTTTCAGTAACTCTAGACGCTGAACCTCAAACTCATTAAAACCAGAAAGGGTAGCATTAACTGGGTCAGAGTCATAGGCCATGACCTCATGTCCTAGGGCGACAATGCCTTGATAGAGTATTGAAGCCACTAAACTTTTACCAACTCCGCCTTTGCCTTGTAAAATGAAGTGAATTGTTGCCATGATTTTCTCCTTTTTTATGCGTAAACGCATTGTTATTGATATGTTTTAAGCCAAGCCAAAAGACTTATATTTATCACATTTTTTGGAATATCTTGTTCCTTGGGAGCTATGCCTTTTCCATGCAGGTAGGAAAAAAATCCAAAGGCCGGGGCATAATTTTTTTCTGGAGTGAAATGTTTTGCTATGGCGTTGAAAAGTGGACGTATTGTATTAAATTTTACTTGCGTTTGAATATTTTTTTCTTGTTCCTTGCGCTCAAAATATGCTTGTAGCTTGTTACTTTGTATTTGTGTTTTTTGTTCTTCAGCAAGAGTGGTGAGCGAATCTTCCCAACGTTGATAACGTAGGTAGTTTGCAAGCATTGGAATATAGCGACCATTGTCTTTTTGCCATTGTTGTGAGTTGATTACATGGGCTAGAGCTTTTTTTATTTCTTCTTGAGAGGGGAGATGCCCTTTGCGATGCATTGAATGCCATATGGAGCGAGCCACTTCTTTCCCTTCTTTTTTGGGGTAAAGAGCATAAAAATCTTCAAAACTTTTATTCACAGAATTAAAATCCCCCCGCCTACGGAGTGGGGGTGCGCAAGAAGAAATGTTTGCTATTGGTGTAGGTTTGGGGGGTAAGGGGGGTAATGTATTTAAATTCTTAATATTATATTTGTAGTCAGAATCTGACTGGTTACTAGCCAGATTTTGACTAGGTGGACGTGCAAAATTATTTTGAGGCGATATGGAAGCAGTAGGCGGCTGTAACATATAATATACACATGAGCGCACGCGATGTGCGGACACATCACTTGAGGCTATCAGCTTTCTACCTATGAGAATTTTTAAATGAACCTTGACGCTAGAAATAGAGATGCAAAGTTTTTTGGCAAGTGTTTCATGTGATGGCCAGCAATGGTCACGCTCTCCTGCATAGTTGCAAAGTACAGCGTAGAGCATCTTGGAAATGATAGATAATTTTTTATCATTAAAAACAAAGTCAGGCATAATGAAGCCATGTACATTACCTTTAGGAACATAAGTTTCTAATTGCATTAGCTTTTCCTCTTTAAGCAAAGCTAGAAAAAAGCGTAAAACAACTTACTCCAAGACTTGACGTCGGATGACCCTTGCGGTATGCTAACTTACCTTTTTAAGCAAGGCGAGTAGCACTCGTCTGGAGGCCTTTGTTGCTGTAACAACAAAGGCTTTCGCTTTTTTAAAGCTAGTTAATTAATGTTATAAATAAACTCCGGTTAAGTATTAACAGCCTGCCAAAAAACTAATTTTTAACAGTTCGTTCAAAAATGGTGAGATGCAAGGAAGCGAAAAAATCCAAGGTGCGCAGTCTTGCCCGAAGGGTGCGAAGCATAGCCGTTAGGTGAGCTTGTGAACCTTACGGATACAGAGAGCAACGCGTATTCGACATACATAAGCAGTTTGGGTTTTTTACGCTGACGCTGCAGATTGCCATTTTTCAATGAACTGTTAAGAGCGGCTGGCTCATCAGGCCGTGGCAACCACACCACGGCGACACCGCAAGGGCGGTGTTTCGCCTTAAAACACGTCCTCAGCACTAATTTTTTCACTTCCAAATTTAGGTGGAGCAGGAGGAAGTTTTTTTGCTTCTTTCGTGTGTGATGTTGGTTCTGGTTCTGAATTATTATTTATTTTTGCAGACACATCATTATTGCTAGGGGGAGTCGTTAGTTTTTGGTCTAGTGTATGGATTTGTTTTCGTTGATTTATTGGGCGGATGATTAGCGTTTTACTGGAATAACGCACTATGTAACTGCGCAAGGTGTAGTATGACATGGATATTTTTTTACTATCCGTCATAATGGAGTGAATTTGGCTTACAAGGCAGCCTTGTTTTAATAGGTCAAAAATTTCATCTTGATGGATGACGAATTGTCTTCTGGCATGGCCTTTTGGCAGGGGAATACGTTTTTCAGGCATAAAAAAACCTCTTAAAGTTTCCCTTAAGAGGCTTAGATACTTTTCTTGGTACCGGGAGGGAGACTTGAACTCCCAAGAGGTTGCCCTCGGCGGATTTTGAGTCCGCTTTTTAAGTTCCCTATAATTCCCTGATGTAATAATTTCAGCGTGATAGGCTATATCACTTTCCCCCAAGTTCCCTTGACTTCCCCCCAAAACTGGGGGTATATTGGGGGCATGAAAAAGCAGAAAATTAAAACCCAATACCCAAACGTCCGCTACTATGAGCATACTACTCGTAAACTGAAAAACGGTCAAGCTGACAGATATTTTTCCATTCGTTATCAAGACGGTAAGCGTACTGTTGAGGAAGGCATGGGATGGGCAAGCGAAGGTTGGAATGCTCAAAAAGCCTCGAAAATCCTTGTCACTATAAAAGAAAATAAAAAGACAGGGGTTGGCCCACAAAGTCTCGCAGAAATGCGCACAAAAGCGGCGACTGAGCGAGCTATGGTGGAGCAAGAAAAAGCTGATGAACAAACTTCTAACATGCTTTTGCAAGAATTTTTTGTTCAGTATCATTTGCCCCATATTAAGCGTAATAAGCGTACTTGGTTGCTTGATGAGCGTAGATTCAACAAAGTTATCAAGCCCACTCTGGGTAGCAAGCCTATTCGCTCTATCACACAAGAAGACATCCAGGAAGTTTTGGACTCCTTGGCTGATACAGGAGCATCTGCCTCTACAGTCAAACATTATAAAAGCATACTGAGCCATATGTTCACACTGGCTAGTAAAACTAAGTTGTGTGGTAACTTTGTTCTGTGTGGCAACAGCCCTATGAATAATATAAAAACCCCACCAGTTAAAAATGCCAGAGAGCGTTTCCTCACAGCGAAGGAGGCAGAATTGTTGATTTCTGCTGCTAAAGAATTGCCATCTCCTGATATCCATGACTGTATTGTTCTTTCTTTGAATACAGGATTGCGCTTGGGAGAACTCCAACGACTTGATTGGCTTGATGTTGACATGACTAATGCAATGTTGACTGTGCGTGATGAGGCATTCCGTAAACCCGGTGGTAAAGTCCCTTTGAACAGTACAGCAATGGAAATTTTTAAGGTACGTCAAGGCAATGCTCAAAATTCTTTGGTAGGACAAGTTTTTCCCCCTTTGTTTGGAAGTGGCCTTCGTGGTAATCTCTCTCACGCTTTTAAGGCGTTGGTTGATTCGCTGGGCTTGAACGATGGAATAAGCCCTGAGGACAGGTCTCACAGACTTGTATTTCATACTCTGAGGCATACTTTTGCATCGTGGTTGGCTATTGCAGGAACTGACATATATCGTATTCAAAAGCTGATGCGCCACAAGACCATTACCATGACCATGCGCTATGCCCATTTGATACCTGATGCTACTCGTGATGCCGTACATAATCTAAGTCCTCCTAAAGACCTGTAAGATTATTGTTAAGTTGCCTTACGCTTGTGTTAGAAATAAGCCAATCAACGAGACCTTCCGTTGTGTATACAATGGTTTTCCCTACTTTATATGCTTTGGTAGGTCCTTCTCCTAAAGAGTCAGCATTTGCTAAAGTTTTGGAAGATACCATACCGCCAAGGAACAACTTAACATCTTTACGAGCTATTACTGGTGGTAATTTTGCCAGCAAATATTCACGAAATTCTTTTTTGCATATATCTATTTGCGTCATATTACATTCCTTTATCTCTTGTAACTTACTAATCTTGCAGAATGCGTTTCCCATAGTATTTACTTACAAGTTCTAGCATCGTAGTACATTCATTAACAAGTAACATGGTTTCTTTATGCCGTTTGATAGCGCTTATACTTACCCCAAGGAGATTGGCAGCTTCACCAACTGTTAAGCCTTGTCGTAATAAGTGAAACACTTCTGCACCCTTTGATGTTAATATAATGTTACTACTAAAATGGTCTTCAAAGTTGCATGTTGCTTCTAATATTTCAATAGTTTTTCGAACATTGAGAGCCTTGCGTATGTTTTCAATGTGTATTTCGACACTTCTGTAGTGTAGCCCAATTTCTTGGGCTATATCTTTTGGGACAGAAGCCTCCTTGGAGGAGATGAACAATCTCCTGTTGCCTTATGGTTAATCTATGCATTTTATCACTCCTTTTGCTAAAGTGTTGATAAGAATTACTCACCAACAGAAATAGCATTGTGAAATGCGCAGCAACACTGGCCAAAATACATAAGCGGATAAATATTTTTCAAAGACGGTAAAAATACTTTTTGCAAATATTATGCTAAAATAACATAATAAAGAGTAAACAATTATAGTTTATACTATTTTAATTTGTAAAAAATAAAAAAGGCATCCAGAAGATACCTTTTCTATATTTTGCGATAAACGCCTTTTTGACGCATTATCCTGTAGTAAATGTAAGACTCCAAAGTACAGCACCTACAGCAAAGGTCACACATGCCCCTACAATATATTTAAGCCAAGGCTTGCGCC
>CAYJHU010000084.1:0-8965 GCA_964369655.1 uncultured Desulfovibrionaceae bacterium
CATGCCCACTTTTGCGCGATACATGAAGAACAAAACAATGTGACTTAACTTGGTAAATGGTGCCATAATAAGGAACACTTCACCGGAGACAATATGGATAATGGTCCACATATCGCTTGGAGAAAGACGCGCAATTAAGCCAGAAGCAAAAGGGATAATGGTAAGCGCGAGCACCAACCATTCTTTAGCGCCGGTAAGGGCGCGTGCTTCAGCAACAAAAATGCGGCGTAACAATAAAATTGTAAGACCGGCCAAAGCAGCATAAGTCAAAATATCTGCCAAGCCCATAGGAAAGCTTGGTAAGCTGATACCGGTAGCGTGCTCAAGAAATACTGTGTGCCCTACCAAGAAGAAAGGAAGGGTGATTGCGCCCACATGCAAAAGGAAAAATCCTACAGCCATGAGGGGTTGTTTACGCCTGCCATGAGTTGCCCCAGGAACAAGCCATGCGAAAATGGAAGCAAGCGCACCGGGAATGCCTCGTCCCATTTGTTTACAGTATGCTACACGTTCAAGGGGCCAATCAAGCCCTTTAATGTATAGTACCACACGAGCTATCATGCCTACCACAAAGATAAGCAATGAAATTACAAAAATTGGGCCAGTGAGAATATCAATCATTATATATGCCTCCAGAATAGCTTATTTTTTTGCATCGGCTGCTTGTTTTGCAGCGGTTGCATCATTATGACAGCTACGACACGAAGCAAGAGCTGGCCCCTTACCTTTTTCGCTATGACAGCTCACACAGCTTTCATGTACATAGGCAACAACTTTGTCTGCGCCCATTTTTTCACTATCAAGGAAAAACTCTTCGCTCTCAGTATGACACAATGAACAGTCATCGTCTAAAGCAGCGATATGTTTATCGTGTGAAAAAAATACCGGAGGCATTTTATCTGCCTTCAACGTTGGAAGCTTGAAGGGGATGCGCTCCACTTCTTCACCCATGGCGTTATCCACCATCATTACAGGCCCCATGGCAATACCAAAAAGCATCACCGCTGTAAGCCCGAGTTTCAAAACCCTAGCTTTTTTCTTCATGCGTACTCCTCTACTTTCTAAGAAATTTTTTCTGTTTGCCTTACACAAAAACAAGCCTCGTAAACAGCGTTTACTTTACAGCAAAATTCATTGTAAAACAATACTCTAAAATCACTCTAAAACATGTTGCCATGCCTATATCAAAATTTAAACATAAAAGCACTCTTTTTTTTTAGGCTTTCCCCAAAAGAATTCAAAAAATGCATAATAAAATACTTGCGCCAAAAGCGCCTCCCCAACAAAACTTCAATATAAAATGTGTCAATTTCGCTACACAACATTTTTTTGTAGATTGTTATGTATATAATGTCTATACTCTTCTTGTCTATAGATGTATAAAACACCTAAGCATATTTCCATAAAATTTTATTCCATCATCCTTTTATGGAGGGGAACGCCATGCAAAAACCTGAAACTACAGACAAAACAGTTCAAGAAGATTTAACAGATTTACCAGAAATGCCCGGTGAACATGCACAGCTTTATGCCTGTTGTCCTGCCCTGCCCTTTGTGTATGAGACAGAAAAAAAATGTACCATTCAGGAGATTGAAGAGCTCTCTTGCCCCGGTCTATACTTTAACCGTGATATTAATTGGCTTTCTTTTAACTCTAAAGTATTACATGAAGCCCTTGAGCCTAAAACTCCCCTGCTTGAACAATTAAAGTTTTTAAGTATTTTTTATAATAACTTAGATGAGTTTTTCATGGTGCGTGTAGCCAACCTCATGCGCCAATATCTTGGTAATGTGGCAAACGTTGCTCCGGATAAAATCCCTCCTGCTAGACAGCTTGCTGAAATACGCCGCCAAACTTTACGACTCACAAATATAGCCTATGGCCATTGGCAAAAAAAGCTCTCAAAGCAACTCAAAGACCGCGGGGTGCGTATACTACGCCATAATAATCTTACCAAAAAGCAACAAAAGTTTTTGCATGATTTTTTTATGGATGAAATATATCCAATTTTAACTCCGCAAGCCATTGACCCCAGTCACCCCTTGCCTACAATAACCAACCTGAGCCGTAATTTTGTTGTACAATTACGTGATCGTCACAATATTACTCGCTATGCACGCCTTAAAATACCCAATAATGTGCCACGCTTTTTGTTTGTACCGCGCACCAAGGATGCCAAGACATATTCTGCCCTTGGTTTTTCTGCCAATGCGCGCGATCATGACATTGTTTTTAGTGATGACCTTATAAAAGCACATTTGGCTAGCCTTTTCCCCGGTCATGAAATTATGGCTGTTGGGGCTTTCCGTATTACTCGCAATACAGACATTGAAATTGAAGAAGATGAAGCCAACGATCTTTTAGAAGCCATTCGCCATCTCGTGGACCAGCGCCGCTTTGGAGATGTGGTACGTCTTGAGGTTTCGGAAGATACCCCGGCAGATTTACGGCGTTTTCTTGTGGAACACCTAGAAATCCTCCCCTTCCAAGTTTATAGGATTAAGGGGCCCATGGCTTTTTCAGAAATGATGGAACTGTGCGGTCTTGATAAGCCCGGTCTTAAGGATGAGCCTCTCATACCTTATGTTCCGCCCATGTTCCGTGAAGGCGTTGAGACACAAATATTTGAAAATATAGCAAAAAAAGACATTCTTCTTTATCACCCCTACGACAGCTTTTTACCAGTGCAAGAGTTTATCTTGCGCGCAAGCATAGATCCAGGGGTTATTGCCATTAAACAAACCCTCTACCGTGCCGGTAATTCCTCACCTATTGTGGACGCCCTTATTGAAGCACGCCGCATGGGTAAGCAAGTAACGGCTGTGGTAGAACTTAAAGCCCGCTTTGACGAAGAGCGTAATATTACTTGGGCAGAAGAAATGGAAAAAGCCGGAGTGCACGTTGTTTACGGTATGCCGGGTATGAAAATTCATGCAAAACTTTGCCTTGTAGTGCGCCGTGAAGCCGAAGGGATGAGGCGTTATGCCCATATTGGTACGGGTAATTATAACCCTTCCACAGCAAAAATTTATACCGACTTAGCGCTTTTTACCGCGCATCCTGAAATCTGCGCCGACGTGAGTGATTTATTTAATACCATCACAGGCTATGCAGAAAAAGACGACTATCGCCAGCTCTTGGTATCTCCCGTATCTTTACGCAAAGGCTTATTAAACGCCATAGAAACTGAGCGCCAAAGACATTTAAAGCATGGCGGCGGAAAAATTTATATAAAATGCAATCAACTCTCTGACAAAGAGTGCATCCAAGCCCTGTACTTGGCCGCCATGTCTGGAGTGGAAGTGCGCTTGCAAGTGCGCGGGGTATGTTGTTTACGCCCCGGAGTTACCGGCATTAGTGATAATATTGAGGTCACCTCGCTTGTGGGACGTTTTTTAGAGCACCCAAGAATTTTTTACTTCCACAATGGCGGCGATGCGCGTATTTTCATGGGCAGTGCTGATCTTATGCCGCGTAACCTTGACGGGCGCATCGAAACGCTTGTGCCCATTTTAGATGTTAATTTACGCAAGCAACTCTATGAAGAAATACTTTTAACACATTTAGATGATACGGCAAAAGCTTACAAGCTTTGTGAAGATGGTTCTTATGAGCGAAAAAAAATAGCACGTGGCAAAGCTCCCTTTAATGCACAAATGCAAATGCTTAAATTGCGAAAGAATAAATCATGATAAAACAAAATCAAGAAATTCTCTCTCCCATCTTGGCTGAATCCTTACGCCATGGAGCGCAAGTGGCCCACCTTGCCTTGCAACTCTTTGATGGTCTTGCCCCCTTGCATAAACTCTCCAAAAAATGGCGGGAAATTTTAGATCTTGGGGCGCAACTCCATGATATTGGTTGGATTTTTGGTAAACAAGGTCACCATAAAGCCTCTGCCGCCATGATTCGTGACGGAGATATTGCCAAAGCTCGTGCTGTCCCCAAGGACATTCGCCACCTTGTGGCCCTCGTGGCTCGCTACCATCGCCGCGCTGCTCCTTCACTTGAGCAAAAACGCTTTGCCAGCCTGTCCCGTGAAGAGCAAAAAGCCATGTATGTGTTGGCTTCCATTGTTCGTCTTGCCGATGCTCTTGACTTTAGTCACTTTCAAAATGTGCAAAATCTTAAGGTTACTCTCAAAGAAAATCAAGTAATTATAAAACTTGCTGCGCGTAACAACGTTGATATACATACAGAAATTTGCAGAATTGAAGACAAAAAGGAGCTTTTCGAAATTGTTTTTTCGCTAGACCTTATTTGTCATTCATGCTAACTAACTATTGTTCCTTTTGGAGTATTACCCACTAAACCATAACTTATTGTTTTAATTTCCATGGTGAATTTACATGAATGATGAATTTTCCGGCAAAACATTGCCTGACTTAGACGATTTTCTTAGTGACCTTGATGACGAAACAAAGGAAAAAGAAAACAAAGATGCCCCACCAGAAACCTCTAAGATTATAGGCATTATTGATCTTGGCAGTAACTCTGCACGCTTATTGCTCGTGCAAGTTTTTAGTTCTGGCGCCTACACTGTACTCAATAGAGTAAAGCACATGGTGCGACTTGGGGAAAATTCCTTTGAAGAGCGCATGCTGCAAGAACCTGCCATGGAAAGAACGCTGTATGTTTTACAGTCATTTATGCAAATGTGCGAACAATATGAAGTCTCAGAAATTTACCCCATGGCCACTGCCGCCATGCGCGATGCCCATAATGCTCCGGAATTTATACAAAGAGTGCTTAGCAAAACTGGACTACAATTACAAATTATTTCCGGCAATGAAGAAGCACGGCTTATTTGGCTTGGAGTTTCAAGTGGCCTGCCAGCAAGCTTAGCCATACGCGCATACATTGATATTGGCGGGGGAAGCACGGAGGTGGCCGTTGCCAATGCCCATGGGCATCAATGCCTTGACTCTCTCAAAATAGGTTGCGTACGCTTAACCAACACTTTTTTGCAAAATTATCCTGACAAAGTCCCTGCCCATGTCTTTTCCACTATGTGTTCCTATGTGCGCAGTAAATCAAGCCACACCACTGGACGCGTAAAATTTCTTAAGCCAACAGAGCTTATTTGTAGTTCCGGCACCGCCCTTGCCCTGCAAAATGTGGGACATCGCTTAGAATTTGGAGTTGCACCAAGTTCCGACCAAACCTTTCTAAGCATTGAAACTTTACGCAATGTGTGCCGTCACATCTGCAGTTTAACAGCCGAAGAAAGACGCTCACTTGCTGGAGTTAGCGCAAAGCGCGCCGATGTACTCGTGGCAGGGGCTGCTATTTTGCTCACACTTATGGAAGATTTTAACTTCTCGCGCATGAGTGTCTCCAACCGCAATTTACAAGACGGCATCCTTATGGATTATCTCCAAAATCAACGCCGTGAAAGAGCAAAGGCCGAGCTTTTAGAGAGCACCGTCATTGAACATACCACATATGAACGCTCAGTGCGCGAACAAAGCGTTTTTCAACTGGCTCAGCGTTGCCGCTTTGAAGAGCAACATTGTAAACATATGGCAAAGCTCACCCTCGAGTTACATGACTCTGCCGTAGACATGGGAATTATCCCCCTAGACCATCAAGGGCGAGAGCTCCTCTATTATGCAGCTCTTTTGCACGATATAGGTATTTTCATTGCCTATTCAAAGCATCCATCGCATGGCGCGTATATTATTCAAAAAACCGAGATGCTTGGTTTTACCGATGAAGAAATTGATTTTATGGCTACGCTTGTACAAATGCATAGCCTTAAACCCAACAAAAAAAGCTCTACCCCTATCCCAAAAACACGAAGCTTACGCAGGCACTTACAATTCTTCCCACTTTTTCTTTCCCTTGCAGAAAACATGGATCGCTTACATTGTCAAAATGTACATGAAGCTCTCTTTGTTCGTAAGGATCAAAAGCTAAAGCTCATTGTACACACCAAGAACATCAGCCCTGTAGAAATTGAAGCTGTCAGCAATATGGACTCGCTCATGCAGATAGCTTTTGGAGAAAAAGTAGATATCTCTTTTACAGAACAGATGTTGTAAAATATTTTTTATTTGGGAGGCGCTGCCTCCCAAACCCACCGGCCGCTAAAAAAGGGGGGATAACCCCCTTTGGAAACCCTAATACATTTTTTCAACAACTTGAAAAAATAATATATTTTAAGACTCCTGCATAATTTAATGTATGGAGTTTTTGTTTAGCAAAAAATATTATTAAACCACATTTATCAATGCAAATCTACATCGCCGATGCAATCATGCATCGCCTATACACTTAGAAAATGCCAAAAACAAATCGCTTTTGCATTATACAAATTATATTTCGAGAGAACTAGATAAGTACATACTTTTTTATATTAATTAATACTAACAAGAACAACATGTTAAAAAAATCACAAATCATTTCTATCAAAACAAGCTTTGGCACAGCTCTTGCTATAATAGCATTATTGTAATCATGCATTTCGTCATGATTTGGAACTGAATATTTTATTTACCATTAAAAAATTAGGAGATTCACAATGATCATTGGTGTACCAAAAGAAATAAAAGCCAACGAAAATCGCGTTGCCATTACCCCAGCTGGTGTTGTTAGCTTAGTGCAAAACGGACACACAGTATATATTGAAGCTGGCGCTGGTGTTGGTAGCATGATTACCGATGCCGAATTTGAAGCTGCTGGCGCAACCATGCTCCCAGTTGCCGATGTATGGGCAAAGGCTGAAATGATCATTAAGGTTAAAGAACCCCTCCCAGCTGAATACCAATATTTCCGTAAAGACCTTTTACTCTTCACCTACTTGCACCTTGCTGCAGAAGAGTCTTTGACCAAAGCATTGCTTGAAAAAGGCGTTGTGGGTATTGCTTATGAAACAGTACAGCCTGACAATGGTTCCTTACCATTGCTTGCTCCTATGTCCGAAGTTGCCGGTCGTATGTCTGTTATCGTTGGTGCAAACATTCTTGCTAAGCACCACGGCGGTGGCGGCATGTTACTTGGTGGCGTACCCGGCGTACCTGCTGCCAAAGTAGCTATCATCGGTGGCGGTATCGTTGGTACCAACGCAGCCAAAATGGCTCTTGGTCTTGGCGCACAAGTTACCATTCTTGACAACAACATTGACCGTTTACGTCAATTGGACGACATTTTCTCCATGAATGTTACCACCATGGCTTCCAACAGCCACAACATTGCAACCGCAAGTGCTGAATGCGACCTCTTGGTTGGTGCTGTACTCATTCCTGGTGCAAAGGCTCCAAAGCTTGTGAGCGAAGAAATGGTAAAGAAGATGAAGCCAGGCGCTGCCATCGTTGACGTTGCCATTGACCAAGGTGGTTCTATTGCTACTATCGACCGCATCACCACCCACATGGACCCAACCTACATCACCCACGATGTAGTACACTACTCCGTAGCAAACATGCCCGGCGCTATGCCCCGCACTTCAACCTTTGCTTTAACAAACGTAACCATTCCTTACGCTGTAAAGCTTGCTAACATGGGCTGGAAGGCAGCTTGCAAAGCTGACATTGCTCTTGAGCGCGGCATCAACACTGCTGATGGCAAGTGCACCTATGCTGCTGTTGCTGAAGCTTTCAACCTTCCCTACGTGGATGCAAAGACAGTCCTTGCATAATCAAGGATTAAACTAAACAATCTCATAAAGGGTTCCTAATACATATATTTGGAACCCTTTTTTTAAAACAAAAGGCTTGCTCAGCATATTGTTCAAGAACCTTAAATACTTTATCTTTCAAGGAAGGAAATATGTTTTATACCTACAATTCCGTCAATAAAATAGTTTATGGTGCCGGCGTAGTATCTCAAACCGGTGAACTTGCAAAAAATATTGGTGCCACTCGCGCCATTATTGTCACCGACCCAAGCATTGCCGCTCTTGGTTTGCATAAGCCAGTAGAAGCAGCTCTTGATAGCGCCGGCATTGCTCACTGTTTGTTTTCTGAAGCAGAACTTGAGCCTTCCACCGGTTCCATTGAAAATATTTCCAAGCAAGCCATAGAATTTAAAGCTGACCTTGTCATTGGTGTTGGCGGCGGCTCTGCCCTTGATAGTGCTAAAGCAGCTTGCGTACTGCTTACCAACGAAGGCCCCATCGAAAAATACTTTGGTGTAAACAATGTGCCAAATCCTTGCGCACCTGCTTTTTACATCCCCACCACCGCCGGCACCGGCAGTGAAGTAACTTCCATTTCTGTACTTGCTGATAAATCCAGCGGTGCAAAAATTGGTGTAGTTAGCGATTACATGTATGCTAAAGCTGTTATTCTTGATCCAGAAATGACCGTTGGTCTTCCCCCACACGTTACTGCCATGACCGGCATTGACGCCTTTGTGCATGCCATGGAATCCTTTGTAGGTAAGGCCGCAACTCCCTTTACCGACGCCCTCAACGTACAAGCCATGACTCTTATTGCACGCAGCATTCGTCGCGCCTATGTTAACGGTAGCGACATTGAAGCTCGTACCGATATGCTTTATGCATCTTGCCTTGCAGGCATGGGCTTTTCTAATACCCAAAACGGTATCATCCACGCCGTAGGTACAGCCGTACCACGTGCTTACAACTTGCCACACGGCCTTCTTATGGCTTGTCTTTCCCCCATGTGCATGAGCTACAATGTTATGGCTCGTCCTGATAAATATGCACAAATTGCCAGAATCCTTGGCGGTGAAAGCTATAGCGATACTTTAACAATGGCCAGACAAGCTCCTGCCCTCATGAGCCAACTCCTCTTTGACCTTGATATCAAAGAAGGCCTTGCCGCTTATGGCGTGAAAAAAGACGACCTTGAAGGCATTGCCACCCGCGCTGTCGGCGCAGCACGCCTCATGGGTAACAACCCACGCCCAGGCACAGTAAAGCAAGTGCATGAATTGCTCTTAGCTCATCATGGTTAAGATTTAAGACTTTTTTGGGGAAACTTTTTTGAAAAAAAGTTT
>CAYJHU010000085.1:0-1281 GCA_964369655.1 uncultured Desulfovibrionaceae bacterium
TGCCGGCTTTTGCGGCTTTTTTATACCACTTAAAAGCTTGCTCAAGATCGATGTCAAAGCCATTGCCCTCATGATACGCCTTCCCAAGGGATAACATGGAGTTTGTATGGCCTTTTTCTGCCATCTCCAAAAACACGGCATTGGCCTCTGCAAACCTTTCATTTCCTGCATACAATAAGCGGGCAATGTCATATTTGGCTTCCTCATAGCCATTGGCAATAGCTTTTTCATACCAATAAAGCGCTGCTTCTTCATCTTCTTCTACGCCAAGTCCCCCATAATATAAATATGCAAGAGCGTTTTGAGCTTTAGCATGATTGGCCTCAGCGGCCTTTTTGTACCACTTAAAAGCTTGTGTATAATCTCCTTTGACTCCTTCCTCAAGATCATACATTTCGCCAAGTTCAAATTGTGCTGGTACATGCCCTTGCTCAGCCGCTTTCAAATACAAGGCCGCCGCTTGAAGATATTCCCCGAGAGCACGGGCCTCTTCTGCTTGTTCATACAAAGCGTCTACGGAAGTTTCTGTGGAATCTTTTGCAGAACCAGTGCTTAGGTTATTTTTTTTAGATTTTTTACTACGCTCCAAAAGATGCACCACAAGCAGAAGACCTGCAACTGCAAGCCATAAAAAATCATTTGAGAAGAAATCTTGCATAAAAACTCCTTTATATTTCGATTATATGTTTGATTTTTAAAGAGGCATGGCGATGGCATGACTCAAAAAAAATAATAAAAATAACTTATTTCTTATTCCATGGCATTTTTGAAAGCAGAATTCCAAGGCCGCAAAAGCCAGATACACCTGAAAAAACAAGGCCTGCTCCCACAAATCCCGCCAGAAATAGAGCAGTTGGCCATGCTAAACTTCCCAAAACCCCAATGAGTACCATACTCCCTGCGGCAATAAAAATTTGCCTGTCAAGTGGGATAGCTGCAGACTTGCTAATGCGGACAGGGAGTCCGGCCTTTTGCCATGCTATAATTCCTCCATCTAAGGCATACACGTGGGGGGACAATGCTTGTAAGGTGTTCTGAGCGTTTTCTGTGCGATTTCCCGACCTACAAAGAAAAATTACCTCTTGTGCTATAAATGGCTTTAAGTTTTGCAAGCTAACCACAGGCAGCGGGGCAAGAAGTGAGCCTTCTATTGATATTTGTGCAAATTCTTCAGGCATGCGTATGTCAATGAGTTGCGCAGTGCCTTTTGTAAATTTTTCATGTGCTTCTTGCGGTGATATTTTATTAAGCATGTTACCTCCATGAAAGTATAAAAGACAA
>CAYJHU010000085.1:1381-4959 GCA_964369655.1 uncultured Desulfovibrionaceae bacterium
ACAATAAATTATGCAGGGGTCCCATATTGGCTATCAATTTGATGTCAGATTAAAATTAAGAAAACCCAAATAACGCCTGTTTTACCTTGAGCATTTTTAACCGCTATAATTACTTTACTTTTCAGCGCTGTTATCTATTGGCAGAAGTTTTTTGTAAATCTGCGATAACAGAATCAAGCTTCTCCGCTTGTTGCATGAGGTCTTGGGTTATTTTTGAAGAAATTGTTACACCGCTCACGGTTTGCTCTGTAATATCTTCAACAGATTTAAGAGCGTCAGAAATATTCACACTATCCTTTGATAATTCAGAGATTTCCCCAGCAATGGTGTGCACTTGCTCCACATTTTCTTTTGCTAATGCAACAATGCTTTTTAAGGCTTCACCTGCTTCCCCTGCGAGCTCAGTTGCAGTATTTACAGCGCAGTAGGTATTATCCATATTGGTGTCATTTTGCATTGAGGCATCATTAATTTTTTTAATTACCAAGGTGACGTCACCGGTAGCAAGCATTGTTTTTTCAGCAAGTTTGCGAACCTCATCTGCAACAACAGCAAAGCCGCGCCCGCTTTCACCGGCTCTTGCGGCCTCAATGGCAGCATTGAGTGCAAGTAAATTGGTTTGGTCCGCAATATCTGTAATTGTTTCTACAATTTTATTAATATCAGCAGTTTGTTTATGCAATTCGCTCATGGCTAAACGCATAACATTTGCACTTTCAGTCACATTTTCGTTGGCTTTTATTACCGCTTGAACCTTCACTTCACCTTCATGAGCAATATTGCGAGCTTGATCTTCTTTTAAGGCTGCATCTTCAGTAAGTTGCATGATTTTATTAAAAGTACTGACCATGATGCTTAGCGACTCGCTTGTTCTTTTCATCTGCACAAGTTGCTCTTCCGTGCCATTGATAATATTATTATTTTCCAAACTCAGCTCTTGTACGGCATTATTAAGCGCAAGAGAAATGCTTGCGGCGTCATGTGAGTTATTTAATATGGAATCAAGTATTTTTATAATTTTTTCCTGCTGAGTTTCACTTTCACTTCTGGCCGCTTCAGAGGCAAGCATTTGTTCTTTGGCTAAATCGCTTGCTTCTTCCGCTTGCTGAATTTTTTGCCTTAAGGAAACAACCATTGTGCGCAAAGCATCTGCAAGCACGCCAATTTCGTCATTACGTTCAACTTTTAATTGCTCATTTAATTCACCATTACTTACAGTTTGAGCAAATTGTGCTGTTTGCTTTAACGGATTTACAATGCTTCGAATAAACATAAAGGCAAAAATTAAAGAAATAATCGTCAAAGCAAGAGAAACAAGCACGCTTGTTATGGTTGCTGTTTTTACTTCTGACATAAATTCATTTTCAGAAGCTTCAGTAATAAGGTAAAAACCAAGAGAGGGGATGTGCGTGCTCAAGGTATATATTGTATCGCTTTTGCCGTTAACTTCGCCTTCAATTTCTGCAAAATATTTTTCCGAACTTTGCATTTTAGGTAAAATATCAGCGTATTGCGGATAGACATCAACTATGTTTTTATTAATAAGTGATGTATCGGCATGAAAGCGAATGGTGCCATTTTCTTCCACACAAAAAGTATTCCCCTGAGCACCAATGGTGCGTGAGCTCAGCTCCTTTGCAAACTCACGAATATCCATCGAAATAGAAAGTAAGCCGGCAAATTTACCATTATGCTCTACCCTTCTATTAATAAACGCTTTATAGCCCCATTTAGGGTCGTTTACATATACAACAATATTACCATCGACGTTGCTATCTCTAAAGCTTGCAAACCACGTATCGGCGTCGCTCACACGATATGACCAATCTCTTTTGGTGCCATTTAAATCAGTATATTGCTTGGTTTGGTTTGAAACAAAGTTTGCACCAAGCACATCATAGGTAGATAGAATGCTCCCAAGCATTGCGTAGATAGTTTCAAGATCTTCATTGGGTTCGCCTTCTGCAATCCAGTTTTGCAATGTGGGGCTTTTAATTATAAGGCTAATAGCTCGACCTGCTTCTAGCACTTTATTGTCAATTGTCTCAACAATTTCTTTTGAAATTAAAGGGAGTTGTTGATTTACAAGCTGATCCCTCATACTGTCATAATAAAACAGGGAGTTAATAAAAATAGTGACCGCAGCAACTATTAAGAGCACGCTACCGATGAAAATATTTAACTTTTTTTCAATAGAAAACATAATTGGCACCTTTATGATGGAGTAAAAAGCTTCATCTTCCTCGCACATTACAACTTTTGCAACAGCCTGCTAGCTTCGCCGCGCTTTTCAGAAGCGCTCTATGTGACTTTCGGCTTATGCTACACGCCTATACTATTCGGATGAAATAAAAAAAATTTTAGGCTATACGGTCTTGATATATAAAAAAAGCTTGAAAGATTTTTTAAGCTAATATAACTAAACATTTTACAGTTAAAAATGAATCTTACTGTATTATAATAAGATTTAAAAAAGCTACATTCATTCAAACGATACTGAAAACCTTGCATAACTTTGCATTGCCATATTGGATGCAGCTTCCCACATTCCATTATTTATATAAATAAAAGAATTAATAGCCGATACTATATTTGCATTGGATAAATCATTTTCATTAATATTAATTTCATCATGCAATTTCATAATAGCGGAAAAAATTTTTTCATAAGCTTTGTTTTTTTCCATCCGCAAAACATAACCATCAAAAGATTTTGGAATATATTGCGGTGGAACATTTGGTAATTTATGCTGTTGCTCATAAAGAAAATTGTTCACCCTAAAAAGAGTAAAATTTGTATCTCTAATAGTTTTTTTATCTAATTTGTGTACTTCTTTCATTTCTTCATTATCATGTCCCATATGGCGCATCAATTGACTATGATCATAATAATATTGAGAAAAGCCAAAATTTCTGAGACGTACACCATAATCACCATCTTCGCAGCCATACAAACCATAATCTTCACACCAATAACCTATGATATCTGAAAGAGTTTTAGGAATAAGAATTGCTGCGCCGGCAAGTGTGTTATGGGTTTCGCCATAAAATTCCTCACGTTTTTTCACATATTGCGGATTATTAAGTATATTTCCAAAATCAGCAGCCCATGCAGCTTGGAGGTTTATGCGCTCCATGCAAGCATATACTTGAGAATACCAATCAGGTGAATTGATGATAATATCATTATCTAGTTTCATATATAATGGGGCTTTTACCATACGCCACCCCACGTTTGATGCCACGGCTACCCCATAATTTTGTTCTAAGCGAAACAAAAAATCTATTTTCCCCTGTTCTTTCATGCTTAAAAGCATATTTTGAGTCTCACTTTCACTCCCATTATCTACGACAGTCAAAATATGCTTTTGTAAAGTGTTTTTGCGTACAGCTTCAATGGCTTGCCTTGTCAGCTCTGGCCTGTTGAATACAGGCATGGTAATATTAATGAGGGGTAATGCGCTCATGACAAAATCCTATATGTTAGAAAATATAAAAATTTGTAAAATGGGTGACTTTTTCTCAGCCACACCTGTCCATATATTCTATCATTTTCATTATTTTGTACAGAGTATTATA
>CAYJHU010000085.1:5059-8919 GCA_964369655.1 uncultured Desulfovibrionaceae bacterium
AAAGACGCTAGAAAGAGTCCCTATTCTTGCAGCAATTGCGCCAAAAAGCTCATCCTAAAAATCACTTGGAGTGCTGGATGGTATTTATGCAAAGCTAACAAATTTATCTGCTACTGGCAGTAAGGTGTTTGCCTTTAGACAAGAAATACCTTAGACTTTAACGGCAAAATTTTGGAAAAAGGATATTAACACATGAATACTGCAACAGAGAGATCTTTGACCCTTGAAATGGCAAAAAAAGCTGGTTTTGACCATGTAGCTTATGCCGAAATAGAAAATATGGAATCTTTACCCGAACTGCGCGAAACATGCGCCAGCAATGTATGTGGAAATTACAATAAGCGCTGGTCATGTCCTCCGGCCTGCGGTGAGCGCGAAGATATTTTAGCTCGTGTGCAAACTTATGACTATGGAATTCTCCTGCAAGCAACTGAAAAAATGGAAGATGACTTTGACTGGGATGCCATTCAAAAATCTACCAAGCGATGTACAGAAAGCCTTAAAGAGCTCATTGACATGGCGAAGTCTCTTAATAAAGAGAATTTCCCCATGGCAGTTGGCGGCTGTAAGGTGTGTAAAGATTGCACCTATCCTGACGAAGCCTGTCGTTTTCCTGATAAATTAATACTTAGCCCCTCCACTTGTGGATTTTTCTTAAGCCGTGAATGTGAAAAAGTAGGATTAGAATTTTCCTACGGCCCACAAACAAGCACATCCATTGCTATACTATTTATCAAAGAATAGAGGCAATTATGAACACAACAAATAAAAAAACATTTACAGAAAGCATGGCAAAAGAAGCAGGCTTTGACCATGCCAACTATGTAGACATTTCGCAATTGGTAGGCTTGCAGGAGCTGCGTGACATATGCGCAACCAATACCTGTGGCAAGTATAATACAAATTGGGCCTGCCCCCCAGGATGTGAAAGCATTGAAGACATAACAAAGCGCATAAACACCTATGATTATTGTATGTTTATGCAATGCGTAGAAAAAATGGAAGATGATTTTGACTGGGATGCCATTCAACGAGCCAGCAAACGATCCAAGGAAAACACCTTGGCCCTTGCCGCAAAATTGCGTGACATGGGATTAAAAATCTTAAGTTTGGCCTCCGGTGGCTGTCAAATTTGCGAAAAATGTACCTACCCTGACGCCCCATGCCGCTTTCCCGAAAAATGGGGGCCATCATTGTCGGCTTGCGGCTTTTTTGTAAGTCGCGAATGTGAAAAAGCCGGCCTTACCTATAATCATGGTCCACAAACCACCACCATGATAGCCGCTATTTTTGTGAAAGAATAACAGGTCATGCGTTGGGTTCACTTTTGGCATCCGCCATTCGGCATTTGCAATACAAAGACTAGGCCTCTTAAATACCTTGTCTGAGTAAATATTTTTTGCTAAGTAAAACAAAACATACAACACAGGAGAAAATATGGGAATATTTCATTTTTCGGGAAACAAACTTAAACTTAGCCTCATCGTTATGGCAATCTTACTTTCTACACCACTTGCCGGTTGCAGTGGCTGTGCCCAGGAAATAGAATTTGACGACGACGATGATGATGACGATGACGACGATGATGATGATGATGATGATGATGACGATGACTAATAGCTTAGAGGAGTAAAAACATAATATACTATCTTTAATAGACTATACTACCTTTTATTTTCACGCTTAAGTTGTTCAATAGCGTTTATAAATGCCTCCTTATTGCCATAATGGATGCGTACCTTATCTATGGCCGTACGATCAAGTAACTTTGCCGGCAAAGCATTGGTAGCAGACATAAAATGTTCATTTTGCAACTCTTCAGCCGCATTGAGCAAAAACCAATGGGCATGCTTTGTGATAAAATTCGTTTTTGCTCGATGCTGCTCCTCTATACTTTCACCATAAACACTTGGCATAGAACGGTAAACACATTGCACTGTCGGCGTTGTAAATCCACTCCAGCCCTGCTCTCCCGCCCGAAGCCAAAAGTCCCAACCTTCACAGCCCTGCATATTTTCTGCATATCCATCAAGCTCCTCCCATATTTTTCTTTTATATATAGAGGTTGGCGGGCATGGGCATTGAATAAGTGAGTGAAAAAAATTGTAATTTTCTTTATATGCAATATGATTTTCTGCTCCGATTACGAGGCTTTGCGGACAAATCCAGCCGACATCGGCATTTTCTTCTAATAATATTAGAGCAGTATGCAAATAACTTGGAGCAAGTAAATCATGGGCATGTACTATGCACAAATGCGAAGCACTGCAGGAATGTATAGCAGAATTTATTATTTCACCTTTATTTTTAAGGGTATGGGGAGTTATTTTTATACGCGGATCAGAATATTTAGCCAAAAAGCGCTGAATTCTCTGTAAAAGAGTAGCATCATTTTCACATAGTATACGCAACTCCCAGCGAGTTTGGCTTTGCGCTAAAATACTGAGCACTGCATCTTCAATATATTCATCATGTTTTTGTAAGGGCATAACAATGCTTACGAGTGGTTCTTCTGGCTCTTCAGGAGAATCAATACTTTGGGGACGCGATGACTGCACGTCTAGTAACAAAAATCTATATAAATGACAAATATTTGCAGAATACGCCACTAAAGAAAAAAAGAGCGTAAGCACTTCTAAAGCCGACTGCACGCCCACAACACGAGCCGCAAGAACACCATAGGAAAAAAATATACGCTCCAGATTATCAACATCTTCAATGCTTTTGCCTTGTTGTATATTTTTTATACTTTCAGCAACCTGAGCACCAAAATAGTTAAACTGCTCCGTAAGTGAGGTATGCAAAGTAAACTTAGGATGCAAAAAACGGCGCAAGGCTCTTTTTTTTGCCTCATAACACTCATCATAACTGCGAGCAGGATTTTGCCCTACAATATTATTATCATATTCAAGGCATAATCCTAACTCTTCAGGAAGATACAATAAAGGATAACGCTCTGAAATGCGCAACCACATATCATAATCTCCCCCCACGGAAAAATCTGCATCAAAAAAACCAACACGCGCATGCACGGATTTACGCCACATAGGCTGCGGCCCTACTTCAGTACGGCGCAAAAGATTAAAGTGGTCGTAGTCATACCACTGCAAATACCTCTTAATAGGCGCAGTAGCAAAATTCGCATTTTTTTGCGCGGTGATGCGGTATTTTGCATACACAAGGCCCACATCAGGGTGTGTATCAAGCTCTGCCGCAAGGCGCTCAAAAGCATTTGGCGCATGTCTATCATCAGCATTGGCATTGGTAATATACTCGCCACGTGCCATTTTAATACCTCTATTCCATGAAGCATACAACGTTTCACGTTCTTTGGTACGCATATAAAGAATGTTGGGGTATTTTTCTGTAAATTCTAAAGCAATGGCTTTTTCGTTTTGCGGGGAGCAAGCATCAATAATCAAGACTTCCGTTTGCTCAAAAAGTGTCTGACGCACCAAATCTTCAAGGCAATCACGTAAAAACTCTTCTGCATTATATACAGAAACAATGGCTGTAATTTTATATTTTTTAGGTGCAAACATACTTTATCATATAGTAATTCCATATAAATTTCAAATGCTTTTTCTGCATATATATGACCTATCACGTTATTTTATTTGGGAGGCTCTGCCTCCCAACCCCTCCGCCAAAGGGGTTAACCCCCTTTGGAAACCCTTATACGTTATTTTTCAACAAGTTGAAAAATAACGGTACGTGTTTTATTTAATAAGTTTTAAACTAAGAAAAAGAATTTTCCGTTAGGAAAATTCGAATAAAAGTTTTTGAGGATGGGGGTCTGGGGGAAGGAACTTTTTTCGGTGGATTGTCAAATGAAAGTTATCAAGCGACTAAGTCCTTTT
>CAYJHU010000086.1:0-8900 GCA_964369655.1 uncultured Desulfovibrionaceae bacterium
GCCATTAAAGTTTTTTGGAAAGGGGGTCTGGGGGAAAAACTTTTGTTCCACAAAAGGTTTTCCCCCAGAAAAAAATAGTCAGCAGTATTTCACAAAATTGTATTTTATGCTCACACAACACTTGCACCTTGAAGCACTTTGAGCGATACTGCCAAAAGCACTCAAGTGACTTTCTTAAATAGTAAAGAGGATTGTATGTCAAAAGTAAATAAAGTTATACTTGCCTATTCTGGCGGATTGGATACATCGGTAATCTTAAAATGGCTCATGGAGACATATAATTGCGAAGTCATTACCATGACTGCCGACCTTGGTCAAAGCGAAGATTTGTCCGGTGTAGAAGAAAAAGCACTCAAAACAGGCGCCAGCAAGGCTTATGTGGAAGATTTGCGTGAAGAATTTGCTCGCGACTATGTTTTCCCCATGATGCGTGCTTGTGGCCTTTATGAAAACCGCTACTTGCTTGGAACAGCCATTGCGCGTCCGCTTATTGCTAAGCGTCTTGTGGAAATTGCCCGCAAAGAAGGTGCCATGGCTGTGGCCCACGGTGCTACCGGTAAGGGTAATGACCAAGTACGTTTTGAATTTTCTGTCAATGCTCTTGCCCCTGACCTGCGAGTTATTGCCCCTTGGCGCGAATGGGACTTAATGTCACGTACGGCCTTAAATGCCTTTGCTGAAAAACATAATATTGCCATTTCTTCCGAAGCTAAGCGCTACAGCATGGATGAGAATATGCTTCATTGCAGTTTTGAAGGTTCAGAGCTTGAAAACCCTGGCTCCGTGCCTGATGCGCTTTGCCATAGATTGTGCGTACCCGTAGAAGATGCACCTGATACTCCTGAAATAATTACCATTGATTTTGAGCGTGGTAACCCTGTTGCTGTTAATGGTGAAAATATGTCCCCAGCAACAATTATTAAGCATCTTAATGCCCTTGGCGCAAAGCATGGCATCGGACGCCTTGATATGGTGGAAAACCGCGTTGTGGGTATGAAGTGCCGTGGCGTGTATGAAACCCCCGGCGGAACTATCCTTTATACTGCACATCGTGACCTTGAAGGGCTGTGCCTTGACCGCGAAGTTTTGGCCACCCGCGATCTTTTGGTGCCACGTTATTCTACAACCATTTATGATGGTTTCTGGTTTGCACCTGAGCGTGAGGTAATGCAAGCGCTTATGGATAAAGCCCAAGAGTTTGTAACGGGTAGCGTTACCTTAAAGCTTTATAAGGGGAATGCTTGGCCGCTGAGCCGTACCTCTCCTTACAGCTTATTCTCTCATGATTTGGCTACCTTTGAAGAAGATGAAGGCGCCTATGATCAAAAAGATGCTGCTGGATTTATTCGTCTTGACGGCTTGCGCTTACGTACCATTGCCGGCATGAAACTTAAAATGAACTTAAAATAAATGAATAATATAAAAAAACAAAACGCTTCGGAAATTACGCCCAATTCTGCCAACTCTGCCAACTCTGCGTGGGGAGGGCGTTTTTCCAAGGGACCGGAAGAAAGTGTCGCCGCATACACTGAGTCATGCTCATACGACAAGGCTTTATATGCGCAAGATATTGCCGGCTCTAAAGCGCATGCTCGCATGCTTGGCAGACAAGGCATTCTTTTGCAAGAAGAAGCAGAAAAGCTTGTAAACGGGCTTGAAGAAGTGAAAAAAGAGATTGAATCCGGTAATTTTGAATGGAAGCAATCTTTAGAAGATGTGCATATGAATATTGAAGCACGCCTGACAGAAATTGTGGGCGATGTGGGTAAAAAATTGCACACGGGACGTAGCCGCAATGATCAAGTGGGGCTGGCCTTCCGGCTGTTTGTGTCGGATAATATGCGCCAATGGCTATACTTAACACAAAATTTAGTAAATGTTTTTGTGGAGCGTGCCAAGGAACATACCGATACCATTTTGCCAGGATACACGCATTTACAGCCGGCACAGCCCGTAAGTCTTGCCCATCATTTGCTTGCTTACGCATGGATGTTTAAGCGTGATTATGAGCGCATGCAAGAGTGTGAAAAAAGGGTGCGCATTTCTCCTTTGGGTGCGGCGGCTTTGGCGGGTACCACATATAATTTGGATCCGGCTTCCATATCTGAAGATTTAGATATGTATGGAATTTTCAATAATTCCATGGATGCTGTAGCCGATAGGGATTTTTTGGCGGAGGCCTTGTTTACGGCTTCATGCACCATGATGCATTTATCGCGCTTTTGTGAGGAAATATTACTTTGGGCTAATCCTGCTTTTGGCTTTATTGCTTTGCCCGATGAATATTCCACCGGTTCCTCCATTATGCCACAAAAGAAAAATCCCGATGTGGCTGAGCTTATGCGTGGCAAGGTAGGGCGGGTATATGGCAGTCTTTTTGCCATGCTTACCACCTTAAAAGGTTTGCCCCTCACCTACAATCGTGATTTACAGGAAGATAAAGAACCATTTTTGGATGCGAATACTACCTTACAAAATTCCTTGGAGCTTATGGCTGGCATGCTTAAGGCTTTGACCTTTCGTAAGGAACGTATGTACAGTGCGTGCAAGGCGGGCTTTTTGAACGCTACGGAGCTTGCCGATTATCTTGTAAGTAAAAATATACCTTTTCGTGAGGCGCATCATATTACCGGAAATGCTGTAGCTTTTGCCGAAAAGCAAGGACTTGGTTTAGAAGATTTGCAACTTACTGAATTACAAAATATTTGCAAAGATATCGAAGCTGATGTTTACGACGTTTTAGACTATAGAGCGGCGGTAATGCGTCGTAATACCCACGGTGGTACAGGTCCAAAATCAGTTGAAAAACAGCTTGAAAACTTAAAGGATTGGTTGAAGAATTTGTAATTAACATGGTCGATACTTATTAGGACTGGGCATGATTAGCAAAAAAACACTATGGCTGTGCTTTGGCCGCACTTGGAGTATTGGCAGCGCCATGTCCACTCGTGGCATGCAGCGTGTTGGATTGCTCCATGCCCTTGACCCTGCTTTACAAGAAATTCATAATAATCCTGAAGATCTTTATGCGGCGCGCAGGCGTTATCTTGGCAATGTTCGTACGCATACCATACTGGCCTCACTCTTGGTGGGGCTTTGTATTGCCTTAGAAAAAGATATAGCCTCCCAAAAAATCCCCACCACCGGCTTTGATAAACTTTTATCAACCACTGCCACCACGCTTTCTGCCATAGGAGATTCTTTTTTTAGCGGTTCCTTGCTGGTATTTTGGGCCTTGCTGAGTGCGCTTTCTATAGTGTGGGGGCAGCCTCATTTAATTATTGCTTTTACTCTGATATTTGGATTGTTTACCTTTTTTTTTCGAGTCAGCATGTATGTTTTGTCCCTCAAGAAGGGACTTATGATTTTGGACACTTTACGAAAAATTAATCTTATAAATTGGGCAGATGTGCTAAAAAGAATCAATGCTCTTCTTGTGGTGGTCTTTTTAGGAAAAATGTGCTATAATAATTTAACAATTACATGGTATAAGGAATTTCTTGCCATATTGTGTCTTATGGGGCTTGCATACTTTCTCTATAAGGTTCATGTTCCACGGGTATTCCTTATGAGTGTATTTTTAGTTTTATGCTTAGTGTGATATTTATTTCATAATGAGCAAAAAATGATATAAAGGGGGGCATTATGACTTTTGAGCATACCGAAAGTGGTTTACGTTTAGATGTAAGAATACAAACTCCCTTGGGATTACATGCAAAGCCTGCAGCAAGGCTTGCTGAAGAAATACAAATATTTAATGCGGATATAGCCGTGCAATGCGGTAAAAATATGGCCAACGCCAAAAGCATACTTGATTTGCTTACCTTAGGGGCAGTGCCCGGCAGCGAACTTTTTTTCTATGCCAAAGGTGAGGATGCCGATGCGTGTTTGCAGCGTATAGCCGAGCTATTTTCCACAGGATTTAAGGAATATTTATGGCTCGTTCACAGCTTTTTGGCATATCTGTTGCGCCGGGCATCGCCATTGGTAAAATTGTGCGTACGCACAATGAAGCTAAGGTAGAAGAGCGCTTTGTTTCTCCTGATGATTTACAAGGGGAAATTGATAAGTTGCGCGCTGCCGCCAAGGCTGTGGGTGAAGATTTACTTTTAAGTAAGGCCAATTCAAAGCTTGCCGAGCATAGTGCTGTTATTCAAACACATATAATGATTAGTAAAGACCCGCGTCTTATGGACGATGCCGAGGAATTTATTCGAAGCCAAAGGCTTTGTGCCTCTTGGGCTTTGGACAAGGCCATAGATGCTTTGTGCGCCGAATTTTTGAAAATTGATGATCCTTATTTGCAAGATCGTGCCTTAGACTTGCGCGCAGTGGGCGTGCGTTTGCAATGTCGTCTTGCCGGCAAAGAATATGTTCCGCTTATGAATGATGCTCCAAGTATTCACATGGCTGAAGATTTATCGCCGGTGGATACTTTTGATTTGCCAGTGCACAGAATTTTGGCCTTGGTTATGGCAGAAGGCGGGGTTGCCTCACACACAACTATTTTGGCTCGCGCCCTAAAAATTCCTACTATTGTGGGAGTTACAGGTATTTTGGAAATGGCCAAAGAGGGCGATCTTGTGATTGTGGATGCCTTAAATGGCTGTGTGTATATTGATCCTACCGAGCAAGAGCTGGAGCTTTTTTATCAAAAAAGGGCAGAATATGCCAAATGGGAAGAAAGCGTCTTGCGTACTGCGCATCTTGTTGCCCAAACACAGGACGCTGTGAGCATTGAGGTGCAAGCCAATGTGGAAAATAGCCTTGAACTTGAAAATTTAGGTGCGTATGGCGCCGAAGGTATTGGCTTATATCGCACTGAATTTGCCTATATGCGCTCTAGAAAGCTTCCTACAGAAGAACAATTATATACAGAATATAAGCATGTTGCGGAAAAAATGTCTCCGCAACGTGTGGTGTTTCGAGTACTTGATGTTGGTGCTGATAAAATGCTTGATAGCCAAAGCCCCATCAAGGAAACAAATTCTGCCTTAGGCTTGCGTGGCATTCGCTACTGTTTGCGACATCAATCTATTTTGCGTACTCAACTGCGAGCTTTTTTGCGTGCGGCTTTGCATGGTAATATTGCCATCATGCTCCCCATGATTTCCTGCCTTGAAGAAGTACGCATGGTAAAGCAAATTTTACGCGAAGAACGCCAAGATTTATATATACAGGGCATTGCCCATGCCGATAACTTGCCTCTTGGCTGTATGATTGAAGTACCTGCGGCGGTTATACTTTCCGGAGCATTGGCGCGCGAATGTGATTTTTTGAGTATTGGCACCAATGACCTTGTGCACTATCTTCTTGCCATTGACCGAGGCAATAAGCATGTGGCTTATTTGCACCAACCTTTGCATCCTGTGGTGAGCCAATCCATTAAAAGTATTATTGATAGTGCGCATAGAGAAGGGGTTGGGGTCTCCGTTTGCGGAGAAATGGTAACAGATCCTTATTGCCTTGCCATGTTGATTGGGCTTGGTGTGGACAGTGTTTCGGCAACGCCCAAATACATACCAGCCGTAAAGCACCTTATTCGTAAATTGCATGCAGAAAAATGTAGGGGCATGGCGCAAAATGTTCTGACAACCTATGAAAGCAGTGCTTGTGTGCGTATTGTTGCCAAAAAACTTGACTTAAATGATGATTATTCTTTTTATACACCAATGATTTTTACCAATGAATAGATTACGGACATAGTATGGCTAAAAAAAATTCACCTTCTACCATCGCACCCAATAAAAAAGCACGTCATCTTTACGAATTAAGTGACTTTCTTGAAGCAGGCATTAGCCTCACCGGTCCGGAAGTTAAAAGCTTGCGTGCCGGTAAGGTAAGTTTTATGGATAGTTATGTTGATTTTAAGAATGGCGAAGCCTTTGTTGTGGGTTTACACATTGCCCCTTACGATAATGCCACCTATGTGCCACAAAATCCCACACGCGACAGAAAACTATTGTTGCATGCGCGCGAAATAGCAATTCTCGCCGCAAAGGTTGAGCAAAGGGGGCTGACCATAGTTCCTGTAAAACTTTATTTTAAACAAGGTAAGATTAAATTAGAAATTGCTGTTGGCCGTGGTAAAAAATTACATGACCATAGGGAAACTCTTAAGCGCAAAGCAGAAGAGCGCGATACGGAACGTGCCCTCGTTGGTCGTTAGTAGGCTGCTAACAATTTAAATATTAAAAATATTCATTGCATTATGAGCATCTAATTCCACGTGTTTTATAGGGATAAATAAATATAATCATCTGTAACCATAGGATTTATGGTGCTAAAAGAAGATTATCCGCCCTTACAAGCATTGCTCTTTTGGCAAACGCTTGCTCTTTTTTGGTTTTGCGGTTTACTTGCCGCTCAATTTCCGCTCATGGGCTTTGCCCTAGCCTTAGTATTCATTTATATTGATAGCCGCTTATGGCGTTTGCCGGCACTTGTGGCTGCGGCTGTGCTTTTTTGTTTGGGCATTGTGGCTATCAACAGCACTATGCCCAAGCGACCTGTTGCGCCGCCAGCATGGACAATGGCAAACAATGGGGTTCCCTTAAAGGTACGCATAACTGGCAAGGTTCGCGCTGTACAAGCTTTACCTGATCAACGCTTACGTATTATCTTAGAAGATGTGCATGCGCTAAATAAGGCGCAAAATCAAGCGCTTGAAGGACTAGTTGTTTGGACATGGGATCAGCTTCAGCAAGCTGACGAAGTAAGTACTGTCCCCTTAGTGCGTCCCTTGAGGGGGCAAAGTGTGCAAATTACTGCGCGAGTGCGCACAACGGAAGGTTTTCTTAATCCTTGGGCTGGGGATATTGGTGCCTATTGGCAGCGGCAAGGTGTCTTTTGGCGAATATGGAGCCAGGGGCATAAAGGAGAGCCAAAAATTCTTGGTAAAGGCTCAACTCTTGCCGAATTGCGTGAAGAGGTACGACAAAAACTTTATGCCGTGCTTGCATCTCTTAAAGATTATAATGAGCAGGCTGTGGCCTTTATTCCTGCTTTGCTTATGTATGAGCGTTTTCATTTACAGCAGGCAACGTTAGAAAAAATGCAGGCAGTCTCCCTTATGCATTCTTTGGCATTATCGGGGCAGCACCTCGTATTTATACTTTACTATGCAATAATTATTGCGTTTTTACTACGTTATTTCTTTCCGTATTTATTGCTTTACATACCAAGTTCACGCCTTGTGGGACTATTTTCTTTGCCCCTTGCCCTAGTATATCTTTGGCTTGGCAATGCGCCCATGTCGCTTATACGTGCCAGCATCATGCTCTTTGTGGGGATGTTTTTTTATTTTCGCTTGCGTGTGGTGACATTAAGTCAAATATTACTTTGTACGGTTTTATGTATAACTATTTATCATCCACTTTCTTTTTATGACATTGGCTTGCAGCTTTCAGTACTTTGTGTGGCAAGTATTTGTTATATGATGCCATTTTTACAGCGCATTGCACATAGCATGAAAGACACTATAAAAATACCTCGTCCTTGGTATATTCGTTTTTCTAAATATCTTTGGCGAAGAGTAGTACAGCTATTTCTTTTTTCCCTTGGAATTCAATTAGCTCTGCTTCCCATATTTTTAACATATTTTCAGGTATCGGGGCTTTGGTTTTTTAGCAATGTTATTTGGCTTCCCATTTTGGGATTGTGGGTTTTACCCCTAAGCGTTTTGGGGCTCTGCCTTACCATGCTTTCCTTTACAAATATGGCAAGTTCATTGTTCTCATTGGCAGTTTTACCATGTGAAGGGCTTTTAGCTGTGCTGAATTTTATGAGCAATATAGATTTGCTTACCTTTTCAGCAGTGCTTAGACCTCATTGGATAAACGCACTTGCGTGGCTTACGCTATGCCTTGCATTGGCACTTTTGCCGGGGCGAGTGCCCTGGAAAGATATATGGCAGGGAAGGGCAAAAATTCCCCTTATTATTCGTAGATTATGTATTATTGGTGCATGTTTACTTTGTGTGGGGCCAATTTTGCGTTATGTGTCACATTGGCAGAGCACGGTGGAATTGCGTCTTTTGGACGTGGGCCAAGGTCAATCCGTATATTTGGGATTACCTGGGGGGCGTGCCTTGTTGGTGGATGGCGGTGGTAGTCGTTCCTTACGCTTTGATCCTGGGACGGATATTGTTTTGCCACATATAGTTTATAACAGATCGCCTAGGCTTTGGGCCATGTTTAGTACGCACGCAGATATTGATCATCAACGCGGTTTATTACATCTTTTATCTCATTTACCCATAAAATATTTTTTTCATAATGGAGAAAAATTTTCATCCTATGCTCAAAAAATATGGGATTCATTTATTAAAACAAATGCTTCTTTGCATGTTAAAGTATTACATCAAGGTGATGAGATTCTTTTGCCCTCATATGTGAATGGAAAATATAGCTATGCGCTGGAGGTGCTTTGGCCACCTGCAGATTTACAAGTCAAAGAAGGAAACAATGCTTCATTAGTTTTGCGTTTGGTGCAAAAAGAACAGGGGAAAACAGTGAAAGGTTTAGCGCTGTTGTGTGGTGATGCTGAAAAAGAAACCTTGCAAGCGCTCCTTAATGGGGGGCAGGATATTTCTGCAGAGGTTTTAGTGGTGCCGCATCATGGAGCAAGAAACAGCTACCTGCCAAAATTTTATGAACGTGTTAATCCTCAACTGGCGCTGGTGAGTGCTGGACGTCAAAATTCATTTGGCCATCCGCATAAGCTCGTGCGGACAGCCTTTGAAAGGGCAGATATACCATTAAAAAATACAGCGCAATTTGGTGCCATACGCGTTGTATGGCAAGAAGAAGTTGGTACTTTTACTGTAATTCCAACTCGTCAATGATTAGAGACCTCTGCGCAATTCATTGCGCAGGGTCTCGTGGAGCATTGGCGCTAGC
>CAYJHU010000087.1:0-3444 GCA_964369655.1 uncultured Desulfovibrionaceae bacterium
CTTGCCATGCGGCGATATTTTCTGCGGCAAGGCGTAGAATATTTGCTCTGGCCTTGCGTGTGGCCCAGGCAATGTGCGGTGTAATGAGGCAATTGGGCGCAGTTAAGAGTGGATTATCCGCAGTTGGCGGCTCGGTGGAGAGCACGTCAAGGCCCACGCCGCCAAGGTGTCCGCTGTGCAGGGCCGCGGCGACTGCCTTTTCATCAAGGAGCGGGCCACGAGCAGTGTTAATGAGTAGGGCGCCTTGTTTCATGGTAGAAATTCGCTCAGCATTAATAAACTCGCGCGTGCCCTCGTGTAGGGGACAGTGCAGGCTGATGACATCAGACGTGGCAAAGAGCGTATCGAGATCTACAAATTCACAAGGATATTCCGTGCAAGTTTTGGGACTGCGGTTATAGGCTTGCACTTGCATGCCAAGGGCTTGCCCCATGCGTCCTACTTCTTTGCCGATATTGCCAAAACCCACTATGCCCATGCGCATATCTTGTAGGTCGCGGATGGGATTAAGCCAGTAGCACCACTCGCCGCGCTTATTCCACTCACCATCTTTAACGCTTTGGCTATGGGCGGTGTTTTGGCGGCAAAGCTCAAGAATTAGAGCCATGACATGTTGCGCCACAGTGCCTACGCCATAGGCTACGACGTTGCAAACGGGAATGCCTAATTTTGCGGCGGCAGCCACGTCAACTACATCATATCCGGTTGCCACAATGCCAATATACTTAAGATTTGGCAATTGTGAGAGAATTTCTGCGCTGAGGCGGGTTTTATTGGTGATGAGCACTTGTGCATCAATGCTTCGAGTGATCACATCTTGCGTGGCGGTTTTGTCATAGACTTTTACACTGCCAAGGGCTTCAAAAGCCTCCCACGAAATATCACCGGGGTTGATAATTTCCCCGTCAAGGATAACAATTTGCATGCGAATGTCCTTATAAACATATTAAAAAAGAGGAGAAAGTTTAACGGCTTTCCCCTCTTTATATCAAACTTTGTATGAAAGATTATTGTTGAATAACCTTGAAGTCGTCACGACGGTTTTGAGCCCAAGCTGACTCGCCGCTGCCGCCCACCAATGGATTTTCTTTGCCATAGCTAAGAAGTTCCATTTGAGCTGCGTTAACACCTAGCATAACAAGATATTCAAAAGCTGCACGGGCGCGTCTTTCGCCGAGTGCAAGGTTGTATTCTTGGGTGCCGCGCTCGTCGCAGTTACCTTCAATGCGCACGCGAATGCGTGGATTGGCTTTCATGAGATCAGCCTTTTCGCGCAAGATGTTTTGAGCTTGTGCGGTAAGGTCAAATCTATTGAAAGCAAAGTGAATGCGAGCATTTTCAATTTGCTGAATAGCGGCTTGCTCTTCAGGTGTCCAGTTGGTTTGCATGCCGCCCATATTGGCATCAGATGATTTTTTGGCACAACCAAAGCCAACGCCCATGGCAAGCACTAAAACTGCTAACATAATTAAACGATTCATAACTTCCTCCTAAATAGTTGTTTTGCAAAACTTTGTATCGGTATTTTTTGGGAAAACTATACCTCTTCCTCGTGAACAAAGTAAAAATAAATACAAAACCGACTTACATACTAACATTATAAGTTTTAAAAAACTAGTTTTTTTTTGTGCAAATTTTAGGCGGAATAGTAGAGGTTCAGTTTGAATTGAATTCGTTGTAAAGATATTATTTTTTAGGTAATTGCGGAAAAAGTAGCTTGACAAGTAAATGGTAGTTGCTTACACAACCAATATGAACACATTAACAATAGAAAATTTTGCGAAAAACGCTTTGGGGCGACTTGTGGGGCAGAGTCATTTTACTATGATTCGTAGCTTTGCGGGTGATTTGAAGGCGGCAGGGCTTGATATCACGGTGGAACAATGTCGTATCTTGTTTTGCTTGTATCAAGGTGATGGGCGCATGCAGCAGGAAATATCCGACTATTTGTTGCAAGAAAAATCCAGCACCAGTCGCCTTTTGAATTCATTGGAGGAAAAGGGCTACCTAAAAAGAGTGCAAGGTGAGCAAGACGAAAGGCAAAAGCTTGTGTTTTTAACACCTAAGGGACGAAGCATAGAAGGGACTTGTCTTAACTGTGCCTATGAATTTCAGATACGCGTTCAGGAGAGATTCAGCCCCGAAGAGTGGACTCAGCTTATTACTCTTTTACAAAAGCTCAACCATGTAGTGAAAACTCTTTAGCAAAGATATTGGTTGCGTTTACTCAAAAAATGTTCTATGTTTCCGCCAGTCTTTCATTAATTAATCTAAACCAATTTTAGTATTTAAGTCTTCAATACTTTTGTAAAACTTAGGAGTAGCTATGAAAAGCAGATATACTTTTTTTTCTTTAATCACTATTTTATCGGGCCTTGTCTTACTTACTGCCTGTATGGACGAAGAAAAAAGCAATGCACCACAACAAATGCCACCGCCTCTTGTTTCGATCTACACCATAAAAACGGGTGATCACCCATATAATATGAATTTTCAGGCAGTTACTCAAGGCTCGCGTGCCGTTGAAGTGCGTGCGCGCGTGCAAGCCATCATTAAGGAAAGAATGTATGTGGAAGGGGAGTTTGTCAAAGAAGGACAAATTCTTTTCCAACTAGAGCGCAACGAGTATGAAGCTCGCATGGGTGAGGCGCAAGCACAATATCAACAAGCTTCCAGAGAATGGAATCGTATTGGGCCGCTTTATGCCAGAAATGCCGTGAGCCAAAAAGATCGCGACACTGCGCTTGCTGCTTTTGAAGCGGCAAAGGCCAACTTACGCATTGCTGAAATTAATCTTGAATATTGCCAAGTTACTGCTCCTGTGTCCGGTTATTCCGGTAAGGAAGAAGTTACCGCCGGTAACCTTGTAAGCAATGGTACGCTTATGACTTCCATCAATCAAACCGATCCGCTTTTTGTGAATTTTTCTTTTCCGGGTACGACATATCTGCGCGATCAACAATTGAGTGCGCAAGGACGTTTAAGTATCCCAAAAGGTAATGCTTATACAGCCAAAATTCGCCTTATTGACGGTAGCATGTATAAGACTGAGGGTAAGGTTACCTTTGTGGATTCACAGGTGGACCAATCTACCGGCGTAGTTAAAGCAAGGGCTGTTTTTGCTAATAATGGCGATGCAGTCTTCCCGGGGCAATATGTGCGCATCTTCTTGGAAGGCGCTGTCTTAAAAAATGTTATTCTTGTGCCGCAACGCGCTGTGCTTAATACCCAACAAGGCTCAGTGGTCATGCTTATTAATGAGAAAAATGTTGTAGAAATGCGCCCCATCAAAATCAATATGGCTGTTGAGCAAATGTACTTGGTAGATGCGGGCCTAAAAGATGGAGAACGCATTGTCCTTGATGGGCTTGTGAAAGCACGTCCAGGCTCGCCGGTGCGCATTGATACCGGTAAACCAGCCGGTGCAGCCCCAGCTGGTGCAAA
>CAYJHU010000087.1:3544-8834 GCA_964369655.1 uncultured Desulfovibrionaceae bacterium
AAGCCAGCTGAAGCAAAACCAGCCGATGGCGAAAAGCCAAAAAGCTAAGGTGAACCATATATGAGTAATCCATCAGATATTAAAAATACAACACCGCAAGGCAAGGAAGATTTAAACTTTTTCTTGCGTAGACCTATTTTGTCTACGGTTATCTCTTTACTGATTACCCTTGTAGGTGCTTTGGCTATTATTGGTCTGCCGGTGGCGCAGTATCCTGACCTTGTGCCGCCGCAGGTAAGCGTGAGGGTTTCCTACCCCGGCGCCTCGGCGCAAACCATCTCAGAAACCGTTGTGGCTCCCCTTGAAGTGGCCATCAACGGTGTGGAAGACATGCTCTATATGACTTCCAACTCTTCTTCCGGTTCCGGTTCTGGTACCATTAACGTTTATTTTAAGCTTGGTACCGATCCTGATATTGCGCTGGTTAACGTTAACAACAAGGTAAACCTTGCGCAAACACAGTTGCCAAGTGACGTGCGTCAACAAGGCGTGACCGTAACAAAAAACTCTCCCTCCATGCTCCTTATCATTGCGCTAACCTCTCCTGGCGGACGTTATGACGCAGTGTATCTTAATAACTATTTGCAAGCCAATATTGTGGATGAAGTTAAACGTATTAAGGGTGTTGGTGATTGTAGTATTTTTGGTGCCATGGATTATTCCATGCGTATTTGGATTGATCCCGATAAACTCTCGAAATATAATTTACAGCCAAGCGATGTGGCCAATGCCATTCGTGACCAAAATGCCCAATTTGCACCGGGGCGTATTGGTGCAACTCCTGCCAACAAAGAGATAGAACTCACTTGGCAGATTGACTCCAAGGGGCGTCTTGTCACTGCGGAAGAGTTTGAAAATGTTGTGGTACGTGCACAGCCTGATGGCTCTTTTCTTTATGTAAAAGATGTGGCCAGAGTTGAACTTGGCGGTAGGGATTATAGTATTTCCAGTGAACTTAATGGCAATGTTGCCCGTATGGCCGGTGTGTATTTGCTCCCCGGCGCCAATGCCATTGAAACAGGGAACCTTGTGCAGGAAAAACTCAAAGAACTTTCTTTGCGCTTTCCTGACGGTGTCGAATACGACGTACCCTTTAACACCAACGTATTCGTTATCGCCTCCATTGAAGAAGTTTTGATGACACTTCTTGAAGCCATGGTGCTTGTGTTTATCGTGGTATATTTGTTCTTACAAAGCTGGCGTGCTACGCTTATTCCTTGCCTTGCGGTGCCGGTATCCATTATTGGTACTTTTGCGGGTATGTATGCTTTAGGCTATACTATCAACACCTTGACTCTATTCGGCATGGTACTAGCCATCGGGATTGTGGTGGACGATGCCATCGTGGTACTTGAGAACGTAGAGCGTATTATGCGCACCGAACATAAAAGCCCCAAGGAAGCAACCCACAAAGCCATGCAGGAAGTTACCGGACCGGTTATTGCCATTGTGCTTGTGCTTTGTGCGGTGTTTGTGCCTGTATCATTCATGGGCGGTCTTGCCGGTGAAATGTATAAGCAATTTGCTATCACCATCTCCATTTCAGTTATTTTATCGGGTATTGTGGCCTTGACCTTAACTCCAGCCATGTGCGGATTTTTATTAAAACCACATGATCCAAATCAAAAAGAATTCTTTTTCTTTAAGTGGTTTAACTACTGGTTTGCCAATGTGACCCACCGCTATGTGCGTATTGTGCGCTCAGTTAAAAATGCCGGTATTCGTACTATCTTGGTTTTTGCCTTGATGATTTATGCCATGAGCTGGCTCTTTAATAATGTGCCACAATCGCTGGTACCCAACGAAGATCAAGGTTATATCCTTGGTATGGCAATTTCTGTGGACGGCTTAGCGCTGAGCAAAACAGAACAAACCATGAATCACATTGAAAAATCTATGCTGGCTAACCCTGCTGTGGACAATATCGTGAGTATTTCCGGCCTTGATTTGACCTCCTTTAGTACTAAATCTAACTACGGTACTTTCTTTGCTGTGTTAAAAGATTGGAAGGAAAGACAAAGCCCAGAAATGAGCGCCGGCGCCCTCACTAAGCAAGCTTTTATGATGGGTATGGCCTTACCACAATCCTTGGTTATTGCCTTTGAGCCTCCGCCTATTTCCGGTATGAGTACCACAGGTGGTTTTGATGCCTATATCCAAAATCGCGGCACAGGAACCTTGGATGATTTACAAGGCTGGACCAATAAACTTGTGGCGGCTTTACAAAAACGTCCGGAAATTGGCTCAGTGCAGAATTTATTTTCTACTTCCGCACCGCAATATTATGCCAATCTTGACCGTGAGCGTGCCCTTGCCCAAGGTGTGAGCATTTCCTCCATCTTCTCGGTGTTGCAAGGTACCTTTGGTACAACTTATGTTAACGACTTCAACCTCATAGGCCGTACCTTCCAAGTGCTTATGCAGGCCGAAACCGATTACCGCATGCTACCGGAAACCTTGGCTGACATGACTGTGCGTAATGACAAAGGCGAAATGATTCCCTTAAATACACTCATCACCCTTGAGCGTCGTGTGGCTCCGCAGGTGGTAGAGCGTTACAACGTATTCCCGGCTGCGCACATTCTCGGCTCTCCTGCTCCCGGCTTTTCTTCCGGTCAAGCCCTCTTAGCCGTGGAAGAAGAAGCAGCTAAGCTTTTACCACCTGATTATGCCCTTGGTTGGTCTGGTTCAGCCTTGCAGGAAAAAATGGCCTCTTCGGATACAACCACCATCTTTATTTTGGCGCTTGTTATGGTATTCCTTATCTTGGCCGCCCAATATGAAAGTTGGACATTGCCCATTGCGGTGCTTTCAGCAGTTCCTTTTGGGATTTTTGGTGCCATTACGGCCACCTATTTCCGAGATCTTTCCAATGACGTATATTTCCAAGTAGCCTTGGTAACACTTATTGGGCTTGCGGCAAAAAACGCTATCCTGATTGTGGAATTTGCCGTTGAAGCTTGGCGTGATGGGCGCAGTTTAAGTGTTGCGGCCATGCACGCATCACGCTTGCGCTTTAGACCTATTATTATGACTTCATTGGCCTTTATCATGGGTTGCGTACCCATGGCCATTAGTAGTGGGGCCGGCGCCAATAGCCGCCACGCTATTGGTACTGCTGTTATTGGGGGCATGTTGGCTGCAACTTGCATAGCCACGCTCTTTGTGCCCTTTTTCTTCCATAGAATCATGAAGTTCTCACTTTGGATTCAAGGAAAAAAAGACCCCAATGAACATATGAGCGATGAAGAAGAATTAGAAAAAAATGAAAAAATATAAAACCCAGCAAAAGGAAGCGAGGATTTAGGAAATGGAAACGCAACAAGTAATAAAGGGTAGAGGCTTTACCAAAAAGCTTATATTGGGACTTTGGAGTCTACTTTGCGTAAGCACGCTTTCGGCTTGCTCTTTTGCTCCCGATTATGAACAACCAAAGATGCAAATGCCTGAAGAATGGATGAAAGTTCAGCTTTCGCCCGCTCCTTTAGAGCAAGACTGGTGGACTCGTTTTAATGACCCAGTCCTCACAGGGCTCATTGAGGAAGCCTTGCGTAATAACCAAGATATTGCACAGTCCCTTGCTAAAGTAGACAGTGCTGCCGCTCAGGTAAATCAGTCAAGGATAGCGCTTTTTCCCAATCTTAGCGGTTCTTTTAGCACGTCTCGTGCCGGCACAAGCTTAAAGGCCCCCAATGTTAGCCAATCTCAATTTGAATCCGGCCTTTTAAAGCGTACTACCACCACCAATTCCATCGGCTTTGCCGCCGTCTGGGAGCTTGATTTGTGGGGTAAGTATCGCAATGCTTACACCGGCCTCACCGACGTGCTTCTTAGCACCAAGGTTGGCTATGAGGCTTTGCGTCTGTCCATTGCCGGACAAGTGGCTCAAGCCTATTTTAACTTGCTAGCTTTTGATATGCAGCTCGCTACAGCAGAGCGCACCTTAAAGTCACGCAGAGATTCTTTAAGAATTTATGCTGTGCGCTTTAAAGAAGGTGACATCACCGAGCTTGACTATTTACGCTCCGAGAGTGAAATGGAACTTGCCCGCGCTTCTATGCTTAGTACAGAAGTAGAGCGCGATGCTGCCGAAGCGGCTTTGGCAGTGATTGTAGGACGCAGTCCTAAGCAGATTTTACAAGATCATGTGGAGCGTGGCATATCCATCCAAAAGCTAAGAGCCGTGCCTGCTATTCCTTCCGGTCTTCCATCAGAATTGCTTTTACGCCGTCCCGACATTCGCGCGGCTGAGTACATGATTATGGCGTATAATGCTAATATTGGTGTGGCGCGTGCTGATATGTTCCCATCCATTAGTTTAACAGGTGCTCTTGGTGCCTTGAGTACCGACCTTGGTAGGTTGCTCATTGAGCCAGCAGGTACATTTGCCGTCGGTGCTGCCATTGATGTGCCTATTATTGATCTTGGTCGTCGCTGGTATGCTATTAAGGATGCTGAGGCTTTAAAGCGTCAATCCATAGCTTTGTATCGCAAAACAGTGCAAGTAGCTTTCCAAGATATTCGCACTGCGCTTACAGCGCAACGTGAGTCCAATGGTATTGTGCGTAGTGTGCAAAAGCAGGTAAACAATTATCGCCGTGCGGTGGAGCTTGCTCGTTTGCAATATGACAATGGTTATGCTGATTATCTTACCGTGCTTGATGCAGAGCGTCAGCTTTTCTCTGCAGAACTGGAGTTAGCTTCAGCGCTGAGCTATCGTCTTTCTGCCGTTGTGCGTGTGTGTATGGCTCTTGGTGGTGGTTGGTCAGAGACTGGGCCGCTAATGGGTACAGCAGCGCAAACTGCTAAGCGTCATGCAAGTGAAGCAAAGAAAGCTCCTGCCAGTGCTCCTGTGAGTACTCCTGAAGGAGCTGTGCAAGGGCGTGATTTATCAAGTACGCCTGTGCTTGGCAGTGGTCAGGCGCCCATGGGTAAGCTTTATTAGAATATAAGTTTAATTAGGAATGGTTTAGGGAGAAGGTTTTGTGAGCTTTCTCCCTTTTTATTTTTAATTGTAGATGATTTAAGTTTTTTTGTGTGGGGTGGTGGGATAGAACATACTTTCATCGATGATATATTTATTGGTAAAGCGAGTTTTTGAGTGTGGGGTAGTGCGAAGATTTTTTAATTTTCGTGGCAAAATTTATCTTTTTTGCGCTGACTTCGTCTAATGGCATTTTGCGAATTCACGACCTTGAGGTCGCTAAAATTCACAAAATGTCATTATCCTCGTCAGCGCAAAAAATCTTAAAATTTCATCACCAAAATCAAAACGTTCCATCCGTTTTTT
>CAYJHU010000088.1:0-8804 GCA_964369655.1 uncultured Desulfovibrionaceae bacterium
GCCGCCTGCAACATGGTTCCCATAGCACCGTCTAAAAGCAAAAATCGTCCCTGTTGTAGCGTCTGACAAAAATCTTTCATATTCTCACATCCTCAAAGTTCTCAAAGCTCATTTTAGCCTATCCATTAAAAATAAAAATTATTTTCTTCTTGTCAACGAAAAGAAGAAAAAAGTTACAAATTCAAAAATCACCACTAAAAAACACTTTTTTAAACACAAAAACACCATTATTCATCACAAAAGGACGCAGGTATTTCATTTTTACATGTATATTTATTACTGTGCAAACGAACTCTTTTATGTTACAGATAACTTGCTCGCCTTGTGTTGCACTTTTTACTACGCAATTATAGCAAAAAGAACAAATTAAAAACAGTTACCTTTTCACGGCGTCTGCACAAATCACCTTCACAGCATAACAATTGAGAATATATATGAAAAAAAGTACAAAAGCTACTACTAAAACTGCCCCTTCCCCCAAGGGCAAGAAAAAAAAAGTAGATGTTGAGATTTTAGACGCCCAAGAAGCAGCAAACATTGTTTCCAAAGCTCATGTTTCAACAGTGCTTTCCACTGATGCTGAAATAGCTGAAATAGACGATCTCGACACGCAAAACGCTGACGATATTGTCGATATTAGCTTGAAAAGCAGCGCTAGTGCTGAATCTGACGAGTCTTTAGACGATTCGCTTGATGATTCTTTGGACGACGCCTTGGATATGGACGATTTGTCCGATATGGATGATTTAGAGGACATTGAAGATTCAGATCATTCAGAAGATGCCCCGCACACAGCAAAGCCTTCTCTTCCTCGCCTAGCAAACAGCCGAGATAATTTACATTTATACCTCAAAGAAGTCAGCCGCTTCCCCATGCTCAAACCAGAAGAAGAGCAAGAGCTTGCCCATCGCGTGCTCAACTCCAATGATACCGAAGCCGCCTTTCGCCTTGTATCTTCACATTTACGATTGGTCGTAAAAATCGCCATGGATTTTCAGCGCCGCTGGATGCAAAATGTGCTCGACCTTATCCAAGAAGGAAATGTTGGGCTTATGCGTGCGGTTAATAAATTCGATCCCGATAAGGGCATTAAATTTTCCTATTATGCTGCCTTTTGGATAAAAGCGTATATACTTAAATTTATTATGAATAACTGGCGCATGGTAAAAATTGGCACAACGCAAGTACAGCGTAAACTTTTTTTCAACCTAAACAAAGAACGCCAAAAACTCATTTCACAAGGCTTTGACCCCGACGCCTCCATGCTTTCCGAAAAGCTGGGAGTCAGTGTTGAGCAAATTAATGAAATGGAACAGCGCCTTGGCGCCTCTGATATGTCACTTGACATGCAAGTGAGTGATTCCACGGGCGGTGCCTCACGCATGGACTTTTTACCTGCTCTTGAGCCTGGGGTTGAGGATAGCATAGCCAGCACCGAGATTGCAAAACTAGTGCAAGAGCATTTACAAAGTATCATTCCAAAGTTAAATGAAAAAGAAAATTATATTTTACAAAACAGATTGCTTTCCGATGAGCCTGTAACCTTGCGCGAAATTGGCGAAAGGTATAATGTCACACGTGAAAGAGTACGACAACTAGAGGCACGCCTTTTAGAAAAATTACGTCAGCATTTAAGTAATGATATAAAAGACTTTTCAGAAGAATGGATAAATAATTGACATGAAAAACTCCATAAAAATCAGTGTTGCCTTTACACTTATCCTTTGGACAAGCCTTTTTGTGGGGCCAAGTGGCTGCTCTGCGCAAGAATTTTCCTTAAAACCCGGCCCGCTTGTGGCAGCACAAACACCCACCCTAAATATCTCCAATGCTAACCCTGCTCCTCGCGATACGACCCAGTATGAATTAGATGGCATAACAATCTATACATATTTACTTTTTAATCGGGCACTTGCACATAGAGATGCCAAGGGCGTTGCCATCACCCTAAAAGAGCTCATTAAAAATAAAATTCCAGAATTTGTCTTCATGGACGCAGGCGTTTTCGCTCTCACCACCGGCAGCAAACTCTTCATAGATTATATCGAAGAGGGCATCGATCGCTACCCCAAAAGTGCATCCTTACACATGCTTTATGCTGAACTTTTGCAAAAAATCGGCAGAAACGACGACGCCATCGAGCATATCAAGGAATTCATCGAAGATAACCCTCAAAATCTTGATGGAAAAATAGAGCTGGCCCTGCTCCTTATCAACGTCAAAAAATTTGCTGAGGCAGAAGAAATTTTACGTACCCTTGACCCAAAACACCGCACTGGGCAAATTGACTATTTTTATGCCAAGGCCCTGCAAGGCTTAAATCGTAAAGCTGAAGCTCTGCAATACCTTGAGCAAAGCGTAAAAAAAATGCCGCATTTTGTGGACGCTCTTAACGATTTAGCCTTTATGTATGAGCAGCAAAACAATCTTCCCAAGGCCATTGATACATATGAAAAAATGCTCAATAATTATGCGCCAAACCCCGAAGTTATCTTGCGTCTCATCATGCTTTCTCTCAAAACAAAACAGCCCGAGAAGGCTTTGCGCTATTTTGAAAGTTACCCCATGAGCCCTAGCCACAGTGTTACGGTAGCCAGTCTGTTTATTGATGCTGGATACAATAACATTGCTGAGCCCATTTTGCTGGAACTTCTAAGTATTCCCAACGCACCGCAAGAGCTTTACTTTTATCTGGCAGCCATTGCCTATGAAAGAGACAAAGACCTAAAAAAAGCACATAAGTGGCTAACAAATATTGATAAAGACAACAAAGCCTACCCAAGAGCGCTTTTGTTGCGCATGCAATTAATGATGGATCTACAACAGCTTGACGTAGCTTTGCTCGAATCGCGCGAAGGTAAATTTTCTATTCCCGAAGATCCGGAATTTTGGATGGCAGAAATACGCATCTTAGCCACGCAAGGTAAGCTTAATGAAGCATTAAATAATGCCAATGCATTATTCAAAAAGTGGCCAGAAAACAATGAAATCGCCTACCTGCGCGCATCCTTATTGGATCGCACCCAAGACAAAAAGGGCGCATTTCAAGCCATGGAAGACATTATAAAACAAAATCCGGAATATTATAATGCCCTGAATTATGTCGGCTATACCTTAGCCGAGGAAAATCGTGATCTTGCGCGTGCCGTTAGCCTTTTGAAAAAAGCTGTTTCGCTTTCGCCCGGCTCCAATTATATTCTTGATTCACTGGCTTGGGCGCTTTTTAAGTCAAAAAAATTCAAAGATGCTTGGAATGTTATCAACGAGGCCATCAAGGTCAGTCCTGTGCATGATGCTGCCATTTGGGATCATTATGCAGACATTGCCCGCGCCCTTGGCAAGAAAAAAGAAGCCCGCCAAGGTTACACCAGAGCTTTAGAATTTTTACCGGAAAATGCCGAGAGCATCAAAAGAAAACTTAATCAACTCTAGGAAATGCCATGTCTACACAAACAAAAAATCAATTTGTGCGTTTTTTCTTGGGATTATTATTGCTTAGCCTCTTTGCTTGTGCCAAAAGCCCCACACCGGAAGTGCCAGAAGTGCCACCTGCCCCTGAAAAAGTAGAACCGGAAGTAAAACCAGAAAAAACCGAAGCTGAAATCATCTGGGAAAAGTATGTGAGCTCTGCCAGCAATGAAATGCAGCCTTTCCGCACACAGCTTACTTTGCGCTACGGCACCGAAGGTAAAACAGATCGTGCCAGTGCGCTTTTGTGGGGGAATGACGAAAAAGAAATTCGCTTAGATATTGGTGCCAGCGTTGGCCTTACCGTGGCAAAAATCTATGAAGGGCCGCGCCAATTTATTCTGTTTACACCACAAGAAAAAAAGGCGTACCGCTTTGTGGGTGATGAAAAGCCTTTATTTACCGTGGGCGTGCCCATGCCACTTGGCCTTTCGCACCTCACACTCTTGCTCAGTGGACATACAGCTAAGGTCTTTGGCGAGCAAAACACTGCAGCTTTAACGCCAGAAGAAGCCAAAATCCCCAAGGATATACGTGAAGAGCTACCTAAAAAAGCCAAAGCATACACCTTAACTGACAATGCTTTTGCTGGCACATTGGTGCTTGACGAGCAAGGCCTTCCCTTATATTGGTCAGCCGAGGGCGGCAAAGGCTGGACTATTGAATTTAATTATAAAGAGAAGCAAAAACTCCCCTTTAGATTAAAAATTGTCCATGCTGATACCAAGCAAAGGGCCCTATTGTTGATTAAAGAAAGGGAAAAAGATATTAAAACCTTCACCGGCGTAAAATTAAAACTTATTTTACCTAAAAATACACCGGTGGTACCGTTAGAAGAATTTGGGAAAAAGAAAAAGGAAGAATAATCACATTCACCTTCCCTCCTCCATCTATTAATGATGAAGGAGCATTCCCCCTTAGGAATCCATTACGCCATTTTTCAATACGTTGGAAAATGGCGAAAAAATAATCAGTACTTTGCAAAACTAAAATTTAAAGGAAAATAACATGTCAAAAAAAATACATATCGCCAGTGATCACGCCGGATTTGCCTACAAAATTCTTGTAAAAGCTGAGCTTGAAAGACAAGGTTATGTGGTTGAAGACCATGGTACCAACAGCGCTGAAAGCTGTGATTATCCGGTGTTTGCACAAAAGCTATGCCAAGCCATGCAAAATGCTCCCGAAAGCCTTGGCATTCTCATCTGTGGCACTGGCGTTGGCATGTCCATCATGGCCAACCGCTATCCTCACATTCGTGCAGCCTTATGTTCCTGCGAATTTCAGGCCAAGGCCACACGCGAGCATAATGACGCCAATGTGCTGTGTCTTGGCGAAAGAGTTCTTGGCATAGGCCCTGCCCTCGCCATTGTAAATGCCTTTTTACACACGCCTTTTGCCGGTGGAAGGCATGCACAGCGCATTGCCATGTTTGACAATAAATAAATACGCCATATCTTATTTGACCAGCAATAAGATTTTACAAGCCCCTGCACAAGATATTTCGCAGCTGGCTCTTATGACTTTTATCTTTTTGATTTTAACAAAGCTTCGGAGAATTCATGCAATTATATAACACTCTTAGTAGAAAAAAAGAAACTTTCATCCCTGTGCATGCCGGCAAGGTAAATATGTATGTATGCGGCATAACATCTTACGATTATTGCCACATTGGACATGCCCGCTCCGCATTGGTTTTTGACGTTATGGTGCGTTACTTTCGCCACTTGGGACTTGAAGTAAATTTTGTGCGTAATTTCACTGATGTAGACGATAAAATCATCAACAGAGCCAATAAGGAAGGACGCGACTGGCGCGAAGTTGCAAAAACATATATCCAAGCTTTTCATGAGGATATGGATAGTTTAAACATTGTGCGTGCCGATGAAGAGCCCTGTGCCACCGACTATATAGCCGAAATGCAAGCCATGTGTCAGCGCCTCATTGACGCCGGCAAAGCCTACGCCACTGCTTCCGGAGATGTTTATTTTCGCGTTCGCGCCTATGAACCTTATGGTAAGCTGTCCGGACGCAGTCTTGATGACCTCCTTGCCGGTGCACGCGTAGCCGTCGACGAGCAAAAGGAAGATCCCCTTGATTTTGCCCTCTGGAAAGGCGCCAAGCCCGGTGAACCATTTTGGGAAAGCCCATGGGGCAAAGGACGTCCCGGCTGGCACATCGAATGCTCGGCCATGAGCGAAAAATATCTTCCGCTAGACATTCACGGAGGCGGACAGGATTTAATTTTCCCTCACCATGAAAATGAAATTGCACAAACAGAAGCCTGCACCTGCAAAGAAATGGCAAAATACTGGGTACACAATGGTTTTGTGCAGATAAATTCCGAAAAGATGGCAAAATCCCTAGGGAATTTCAAAACGATTCGCGATATTTTAGCGCAATATTTACCGGAAACCTTGCGCTTTTTCTTGCTTGGCAAGCATTATCGCAGTCCCATTGATTTTTCAGATACCAGTATGGAAGAAGCAGAACGCGGGCAAAAACGCATCTATCAATGCCTCCAAGACATAAGCGTAGCGCTCACCCGCGAAAACTGGAAAAGCAGTCCTTTCCCACCAGAATATATGATTGAATTACAAGATCTTGAAAAAAATATGAGCGCCGCCATGGAAGATGATTGCAATTCTGCAGCTGCCCTTGGACACATTTTTGCCTTGGTACGTCTTGCCAACAGAGCCCTTGAAGAAAAAGCCCTCAAAGCCAGCCAAGGACTTTGCGACTTCTTGCTTGCAGTACAAAAAATCATCGCTACCTGGGGACAAGTGCTAGGACTTTTTGCCCAAGAGCCCAGCAATTTCCTACTTGCCTTGCGCGATATGCAAGCCAAAAGGCAGGGTATCGACGTAGCTCAAGTAGAAAAGCTTATGCTTGAGCGCCAAGAGGCACGCAAAAACAAAGACTTTGCTTCCTCCGATGCGCTACGCGATAGCATAGCCGCCCTTGGCGTAGCTTTGCGCGATACGCCGCAAGGTGCCGTGTGGGATATTAATTAGGAATTATTTATTTTATTGGGAGGCGCTGCCTCCCAAACCCACCGACCACGAAAGCGGGGGGATTATCCCCTTTGGAAACCCTATATACATCATTTTTCAACAAGTTGAAAAATGATGACTAGTTTTTTTATCAAACATATATACAAAATAAAAGTTTTTGAAGGGCCGACCCAAGGGGCGCGAAGCGTTTACGTTGACGAGCTTGCGAGTCTTACGCAAATCGAGAGCAAAGCGGTTTGGGGGGAAACTTTCTTTCAAGAAAGTTTCCCCCAGAAAAAAATCTTAAAACCACATGAGGTGTTATGAACATTTTTTGCAAAAAAAATCGGCATTGGCACAGCTTTTGTGTTTTTTGCATGATGTTTTTCTTGCTAATGGGACAAATATTTGCAACGCCGGCGCATGCATTATTTGATTTTGGAATAAAGGATGAAAAAGAGCTGGGGCGCAAGTTTGAAGTGCTTATCCGCTCTCAACTTCCTTTGATTGAAGACCCCGAAGTTAGCTTATATGTAAAAGGTATTGTAGATAGACTTGCAAAAGTAATTCCGCCTCAGCCCTTTCCTTTTAAATCCGGGGTTGTTTTGCACAACAGCCTAAATGCTTTTGCAGTTCCCGGCGGTAATATCTTTGTTTTTAGCGGCCTTATCATGCAACTTGATAATGAAGCAGAGCTTGCCGGTATTATTGCCCATGAGATGGCCCACGTCACCCAGCGACATGTGGCAGATCGCATTGAAAGAAGCAGATATATGTCTGTTGCCAGTGTTTTGCTTGCCATTGCCGGCGTTGCCGTAGGCGGAGGTGAGGGAGCAGCCATTGCCCTTGGGGCCATGGGAGCGGGGCAATCTGCCATGCTTAATTATAGCCGTATGGATGAAACTGAAGCTGATGACATTGGCTACCAATATCTTGTGGCGGCTGGATATCCGCCGGTTGCCATGGCTGGTGGCTTTAAGAAAATTTATGAAAAAAGCGCCATGAGTGGTGGCAATCGGGTGCCGACATATCTTTCAACACACCCTGACATTGGCAGTCGTATTGCAAGCGTCATAGCCAAGGTACAAACAAGTCCTCGTCACTTGCAACAGCGCAAGGTGGATAATAGACGCTTTAAGCGTGTTCAAACATTGCTCTGGGCGCGCTATGGCAATATCCAAGCGGCAACGCATCGCTTCGCGGCGCAGGGAGGCGGACTAGCCCTTATGGGCACGGCCATGCTGCAATCGCGTCAAAATAATGTACATGCGGCCACAGCTTCCTTTGATAAAGCCGTGGCTACTGCGCCTAATGATGCGCTTATTTTGCGTGAAGCCGGTACCTTTCATTACCGAAAGGGAGATATGCAACGCGCTGAAAAATTACTAGTCTCGGCTTTACAAAAAGATCCGCGTGACTATATGGCTCAATATTATTATGCTCGCCTTTTGGATGAAACAGGGCGCACGCCGCAAGCTGAGCCTTTTTATAAAACAATTTTACGCAAACTACCCCAAGAAAGTGAAGTGCATACAGCTTATGGGCGATCTTTGGGGCGCAGTGGCAAGCATTTTTTAGCCTATCTACACTTGGCGTATGGCGCCATGTATGCCAAAAAGAAAAAGCTTGCTAAAGAATTTAGAAAAAAGGCACAAGGCAGTATGCGCAGCGATAGCGAGCGCCAAGCCATGAATCGTTTTAACAGAATATACAAAGAATATAAGGAAATATGGGAAGATGGACTCTAGTATACAAACTCACGCCACCACCATTTTGGCAGTACGACACAATGGACAAGTGGCTCTTGGCGGTGACGGTCAAGTGACCCTTGGGCAAAGCATTGTTATGAAGCACAGCGCTTGTAAAATTCGTCGTTTATATAAGGGCAAAATTCTTGCTGGTTTTGCCGGCGCTACAGCTGATGCCTTTACGCTTTTTGAGCTATTTGAGGCAAAGCTTGAAGAATCACGCGGAAACCTTATCCGTGCCGCCGTGGAAATGACCAAAGATTGGCGTAAGGATAAATATTTGCGTCGCCTTGAAGCTATGTTGCTACTTGCCGATGCCGAGCATACCTTGGTGCTTTCCGGCAATGGTGATGTCATTGAGCCTGACGACGGCGTGGCTGCCATTGGCAGTGGAGGTGCGTATGCACTATCAGCCGCACGCGCCCTTGTGCGCCACGGTCAAGATAACAGCAGTGCTGAAGATATTGTGCGTCACTCCATGGCTATTGCCGCTGAAATTTGTGTTTATACGAACAGTAATTTGAGCTTGGAAGTATTATAATTTGGGAGGCTCTGCCTCCCAAACCCTCCGCCAAAGGGGATAATCCCCTTTGGA
>CAYJHU010000089.1:0-8795 GCA_964369655.1 uncultured Desulfovibrionaceae bacterium
ATTAAAACCCCCCCCCCCCCCCCCCCAATAAAAAACATCTACCTACCCCCCTAAACTTTGCTTGCCAAAACGCTTCTTGGCGCTTACAACAACGCATCTTAAATTTCATGGAGTCTTAGATGTCTTTAAGCATAGGAATTGTGGGCTTGCCCAATGTCGGAAAATCTACCCTTTTTAACGCGCTTACTAAGGCGCAAAATGCTCAGGCGGCCAACTATCCATTTTGTACCATTGAGCCCAATAAGGCTACTGTGGCTGTGCCGGATAAGCGTCTATCTGTCTTAACGGAGCTTGCAAATCCCCAAAAAACTTTGCATGCCAATGTTGATTTCATTGACATTGCTGGACTTGTGCGCGGGGCGAGTAAGGGTGAAGGACTTGGCAATCAATTCCTTGCTAATATTCGTGAATGCGCTGCCATTGTGCATGTGGTACGCTGCTTTGAAGACGAAAATATTACGCATGTGGACGGAAGTATTGATCCTTTGCGCGATATAGAAACCATTGAAACTGAGCTTTTGCTTGCTGACATTCAATCTGCTGAAAAGCGCGTGGATCGTTTGCGCAGAATTCGTGGCGACAAAAGCGCTGCCGCTGTGGCTGAACAAGTTAATGCTTTACTTGAACATTTAAATGCCGGTAAACCTGCCATAACTTTTGCCCAACCGGAAAATGAACTTTTTGCTACTCAATGGCATGAAATGGGCCTAATTACAGCTAAAAAAACTATTTATTGTGCAAATGTACATGAAGAGCATGCTGTGGACGGTAATGCTCACGTTGAAGCGGTAAAAAAGCTTGCTAACGAACGTGGCGCTGGCTTTGCGCTTATCTGTGCAAAAATTGAAGAAGAATTACAAGGTTTGCCAGATGAAGAACAAGCTGAAATGCTTGCATCTTTTGGCATTGAAGCTAGCGGACTTGAGGCTATTATCCAAACAGGTTACGCCACCCTTGAGCTATGCTCTTACTTTACGGTGGGTGAAAAAGAAGTGCGTGCTTGGACTTTCAAAAAAGGCTGGAAAGCTCCACAAGCTGCCGGCGTTATCCATACTGACTTTGAACGTGGGTTTATCCGCGCTGAAGTTATCGCTTATGACGACTTTGTGCACCACAAAAATGAAGCTACGTGCCGCAGTGCCGGTGTTTTACGCACCGAAGGTAAAGAATATATTGTTAAAGATGGCGATGTAATGCACTTCCTCTTTAACGTTTAATTACCATAACCTCCCTCTGCTGAAAGGAACGTGCGCGTTTTGAAGGGAGAGGGGTATTGTTTGGGAGTTGGGAAATTTTTGGCACTAGCAAAAGTTTCCTAACTCCCAAAAAAATTAAAATCTCATATCTTGCGTAAGGCTTTGTTTCGAGCCAAAGGCTTCATAAAAGTTCTTTTCTGCTTGCAAATCACCAATAAGAAACATTTCTTCCACTTTATTAAAGATATGGTCGGGACTTGGATTAATAAGCATTTCTCCGTCTTTATCTCTTAGCGCAACCACACTGCATGACGTACGCACGCGTATACCACTCTTAATAAGAGATTTACCATGCAATTTATCCCCAACTTTACTGCGGAAAATCTTTAAGCCTTCGTTGAGCATAAAGACTTTGCCGGGAGCCAAAAGATTTACAACGCTGTTGGTCATCATGGAGGCAAGAGAGAGCACAAGATCAGCACCAGCGGCATGTAGAATACCGACGTTTCTATCTAGGTTAGCGCGACTAATAATCTGTAAATTCGGGCGTAAACGACGGCAATAAAGGGTTAAATAAATATTTGTATCATCATCGTGGGTGGTTATGATTACCGTTGGAGAGGAGTCAAGCCCAGCTTCTTTAAGGGTATCAATGTCGGCTGCATCTCCCACAATAAGCTGTTTTGGGGACAGTTTCCGTGTAGCGCGAACATTTTTTTCGACAAAACAATAGTTCCGTTGCTCGGTCTCTAGGTATTGGGCTGCGGCAATACCCACACGTCCGCAACCTAAAATAACAATGGGAGCTTCGTCATCGTTGGTGGGATATTTTAAGAAAGTGTTCACGGCTTCCATTTGCTCTTTGGTTCCGGCCATAACAAGAACAGAGGCGTCGGTAAAGACTGTATCTGGGTGTGGAAATACAAATTTTCCGCGCTCCCAAAGCCCCACCACGTTAACGCCAGTTTGTACGCGCAATTCGCAATCCTTAAGACTTTGCCCCACAAGCTTAGTACGCATGACCGGAGCCTCGGCAATCACAAGTTTACCGTATTCACTAATAACACTGGTGGGCGAATTAGAATTAAGCACTCGACGAGCAAGCGCTTCACCTAAAAGCCTATGATATTGAATAACGTGGGTTGCGCCGGCAAGATTTAAGATATCTATGGCATCATCATTTTGCACACTGCAGGTAATGGGTACACTAGCCTCCACATCACGCGCAGTAAAGGTAATGTTGGTATTACGGGTATCGCTATCGAGGGCCACCAGCATGGCGGCTTTTTCGAGGCAAAGATTTCTGTAGACCTTGCCATCATCGTGGTCTCCCATGATGGCATTGTAGCCTTGATCAATTAGATCTAAAGTGGCTGTACTCTCATTACACAAAAGTACGCATGGAGTTCCATAGCGCTCCAAAACATCCACAGAGTTTAAGGTAAGAGGAGTAATTCCTACAAAAATTACATGATCTTTTGTATCACTTGGGAGTTTGCGCGGAGTGCTACGCTTTTTTTGCGCTTCGAGCCAAGGGGCATAAAAATACTGAATAAAAGTAAAAGGTAACATCACAAGGAGCAAAATAACACCAGACATAAGCACCACTATGGAAAAAAAACGTCCCATGTCTGAGGTGAAGGTAATATCACCAAAACCCAAGGTAGACATGACCGTAAGCGTCCAATAAACCCCCGTGGTCCACGAATATTCGCGCCCCTCAAACTGCATAATATAATGAAATAATATACTATAAGCAGAAATCAAAGCAATGAGCAGCATAATAAAGCGCAACAAAAAAAACATATTGCGCCTTGCACCGCGTTGTTGAAAAAAAATAGTCAGTTGTGATGAAATAAATTTCATGCTTTTCCCTAAAATATTGATATTTAAATACTGATATACACAGAACTTCAGACTTATAAGCCAGTAAAGCCACAAAAGCAAGATTCATAATATCCTGTAATAATGAAAAAAAAGATATACTCATCTATCTAGCCATTTTTACTGAAAAAATAAGTGCATTTCTGATCTGCCATTGACAAAGTTCAATTAAGGATTTATTCTCATAAAGAGACATTTTTAGCAAAATAAATACATTTTAATTTGGGAATAATTTTATGCAGATGCGTTTTTCTGAAACCCAAAAACTTTCTCCTCCCCTCGCTTTCACAATTCTTGATAATGTTTCTCAGATTCTAAGTTGTTGGACAGAGGAGCTTGATTTTTTATATGCCAATAAAGCGTGGCATAGTCATTTTGCTTTGCCAAAAGCATCTAATATTATTGACAGCCAAGCAGCGCTCTACCCCATTAAACAAAATAGCGACCAACCAGCCTTTGACCTTCTTAGAAAATATTCACAAAAAGCTATGCAAAAGGGAGAGTGTCTTTTTCCCTTTGTTTTTTTTGATTTAAATGGAGCAAAGCTAGCTACCAATGTCACCTTCACCAAGCTAGACTACGAAGGAAAGACGTGCTTACTTATGCAGGTTTTTCCCTTTACTCCAAGCAATACTTTCACCCTACCTGCAGACGAAAACATCGACGAAAACAGTTGGATGCGCTCTATAACCAACTCAACCCTCATCAGCTCTACCTTATGGAACGAAAATCTAGATATTATAGATTGTTCTGATTTTAGATTAAAATTTTTAGGTACCAATAAAGAAACCTTCTTAAATAATTATTTTGATTTTTGTCCAGAATATCAAGCAGATGGGCAAAGCACCCTTGAAGCTGCCAAAAAATACAAAACCTTAGCCCTCAAAGACGGCTATTGCACATTCGACTGGACCTACACTAAGCATGACGGCACAAGCTTTACTACTAAAACTTTTCTTTTGCGTACAATTTATAGAAGCAAAAACTATTTTATCTCCTTTTCTTTAGACAGCATAGCCAATCATGACATTTTTACCTCATCGATTATGGCAAATTATGATCGTATGAAGCTCTTACTTAAGCACTTACCGGTTGGAGTGGACTTATGGGACAAAAACTTTAAGCTTTATGACTGCAACGAAGCAACACTGCACCTTTTTGGAGTAAAGGATAAACAAGAATACATTGAAAAATTTGAATCTTTTTCACCGGAGTTTCAACCCTGTGGCACGCGTTCAAAGGATCTTGTTGGTCAACACCTGCAAAAAGTATTTGAAAAAGGACACACCTCTTTTGAGTGGTTGCACATTGACAAAGAAGGGAAGGATCTTCCCCTAGAAATTAATGTAATACGTACCAAAAACGATAAAAATGAAGATATTGCCATCGTTTATTACACTGACTTACGCGAAGTAAAAAAGAATATTCAAAAAATCAAAAATGACGAACAACGCCTAAGTGATATTTTGAACTCAGCCCCTTATGCCATCACTACTTGGGGAAAAGACTTAAAGCCCGTTGATTGTAATGATGCCACCTTAGAGCTTTTTGGCTTTGAAAGTAGAGAAGATTTTTTACAAAACTATTTTAAAATGCTACCGGCTACGCAAAAAAGTGGACGCATTACCAGTGACGTTTTTCAAGAAGTTTTTAAGACAGTTTTAGAAAAAGGCTATGCCTTTGGAAAGGGGGAGCTCTATAACGCTCTAACAGATACCTATATTTCTGCTGAGGTTACGCTAAAAACGTTATATATTGACGGTGTTGAAAGAATCATTATTTACTTAACAGACCTAAGCGTGCAATATAAACTCCTCAAAGAAATTCAGGAAAACCACCAAGAACTGAGTAAGGCACGTGACCTTGCAGAAAAAAGCTCCAAGGTTAAAAGTGAATTTCTTGCCAATATGAGCCACGAAATACGCACCCCCATGAATGGCATACTGGGTTTATTGCACTTGCTCTTATTCACAAATTTGCAAAAACAACAAAAGTCCTATGTAGATAAAATCCTCTACTCTGCTGAAAGTTTATTGCGTATTATCAATGACATCTTGGATTTTTCAAAAATAGAAGCCGGAAAACTTGAAATGGAGTCCGTATCTTTTACTCTTGAAGAAATCCGAGAAGAACTCTACACGCTCTTCAGCACAAAGTTTGAGGAAAAAAGAATTCGAGGTGATATTTTCCATGAAAATATTCTTGATACCAAACTTATCGGCGATCCTCTTCGACTAAAACAAGTGTTCTTAAACCTTATTGGCAATGCTATTAAATTTACTGAAAAAGGAAGCGTCCGCGTTGCCATAGACAGTATTACCCAAGGCGCCGGCTCGCAGTTAACCTATGTATTTAGTGTAAAAGATTCTGGCATTGGCCTAAGCAAAGAGCAATGCTCACGCATTTTTAGTGCTTTTAGTCAGGCAGATACCTCCACCACCAGAAAATACGGAGGTACCGGCCTTGGTCTTATTATTTCCAAACGCATTGTAGAGATGATGCAAGGAAAAATTTGGGTTGAAAGCGAAGTAGGACAAGGCTCAACCTTCTACTTTAGTGCGACCTTTGATGTAGATACGCAACAAACAAGCATTCTTTCTGAAGAAAAAATAGATATAGATATTGAACCCACCCTAAAAGGCCATATCTTACTTGTAGAAGATAATGATATTAATCAACTTATTGCCATGGAGCTCCTTATGACTAAGGGGCACAAAGTTGACGTAGCTTGCAACGGACAAGAAGCCATTGATATGCTAAACAAAAATCAATATGATTTAGTGTTAATGGACATTCAAATGCCAGTAATGGATGGACTAACCGCTACCCAAAAAATTCGTGAAAACAAAACTTTTGCCAATCTACCAATCATTGCCATGAGCGCCCACGCCATGAAGGGTGATAAAGAGATTAGCCTAAGTCATGGCATGAATGACCACCTCTCAAAGCCCATAGATCCGCAAAATTTATATGCATGCATCAATGTTTGGCTAAAAAAGAAAACATAGCAAACCACTCAGCTTCATTTTTATTTTACAATGTATTGACAGCACATTGCAAAATTTGTAGAGTATTTCTATCATGTGAATAGGTGGTTTTATGTCTCTAGCTGAACGATGTATGAAAAGTTTTCCTGTGGAAGAAGCCGTAGGAAATGTGTTGTGCCACGATATTACAGAAATAGTCGTTGATGGTAACAAAGGTCCTATTTTTAAGAAAGGCCATGTTATCACCGCCGAAGACGTCCCGACTCTTCTGCGAGTTGGCAAAGAAAATATCTATGTCTATGAAGCTGTAGACGGAATTTTACACGAAAATGACGCCGCCATACGCATTGCCACTGCCATAACCGGCAAAAATCTCTCTTTTTCAGATATTTCCGAAGGGAGAATTAACTTCCTCGCTACTTGCCAAGGCCTTTTGCAAATTGATGCTCAAAAACTAATGGAAATAAACTGTTTAGATGAAATTTCTGTGGCTACCATGCACTCTTTGCAAGAAGTAAAAAAAGGGCAAGCTGTAGGCGGCACACGCATTATTCCACTGCTTATCGAAGAAGACAAAATAGCCCACCTCGAAAGCCTTGTGGACGGCCCCATTATCAATGTACTCCCCTTCAAAAAACCACGTGTTGGTATTGTTACCACCGGCAGTGAAATTTACCACGGGCGCATCAAAGATTCTTTTGGCCCCATTTTACAAAAAAAATTCTCTGCCTATGATGCTACTTTTTTAGGACAAGAATTTACCAGCGATGATGTAGAGCTCACCGTAAAAGCCATACATGCTTTTAAAGAGCAGGGGGCTGATATTATAACTGTTACCGGCGGTATGTCGGTAGATCCGGACGATCGCACCCCACTGTCCATCCGCAAAAGTGGTGCAACCATTACCTCATACGGTGCGCCGGTATTTCCGGGAGCCATGTTTTTACATGCCAAGCTTGATGATATACATATCCTTGGCTTGCCCGGCTGCGTTATGTATCATCGCGCCAGTATTTTTGATATTATTGTCCCTCGTCTGTTGGCGGGGCTTGAGATAACAAAACAAGATATTGCCATGCTCGGGCATGGTGGATTTTGTGCGGCATGCAAAACATGTAATTATCCCATTTGTGCATTTGGCAAAAGCTCATAATATTAGATAAAATCAACTCAAAACAATGAGATGGTTTTTAAGATATTACGACAAAGGAATATCCCTATAAACTCTAGCATGAGGAGGAGACTCAATGATTTCTAAAACCTTAATTGTCAACGGTGTTACCAAGGCACTGCTGGTAGACGAAGACGAAAAACTCTCAGACGTACTCCGTGGACGTTTGAATTTACTCAGTGTTAAAGTGGGCTGTGGACAAGGTCAATGTGGTGCTTGTTCTATTATCATGGACGGCAAAGTTGTACGTTCTTGCATCATCAAAATGGGACGCGTAGCCGACGAAGCAGAAATCACAACCCTTGAGGGCGTAGGCACCAAGGAAAATCTCCATCCTTTACAACAATCTTGGCTCTTCCATGGCGGCGCACAATGCGGTTTCTGTACCCCAGGCTTCATTGTTTCTGCCAAAGCTTTGCTCGATCAAAACCAAAGCCCAAGTCGCGAAGAAGTTCGTGAATGGTTCCAAAAACACAAAAACGTTTGTCGTTGCACAGGTTACCAACCTCTTGTTGATGCAGTCATGGACGCAGCCGCCGTTATGCGCGGTGAAAAAACCTTTGATGACATCACCTACAAAGTACCTGCCGACGGTCGCATTTGGGGCACAGGCTTTACCCGTCCGGGCTCCTTGGCAAAGATTTTAGGTACAGCAGAGTTTGGCGCTGATGCCGCTTATCGCATGCCTTTTGGCACCTTACACCTTGCCATTGCTCAGGCCAAAGTATCTCACGCCAACATTAAAGGCATTGATACTTCCGAAGCCGAAAAAATGCCCGGTGTTTACCGCGTACTCACCCACAAAGACGTTAAGGGTAAAAACCGCATCACCGGTCTTATCACCTTCCCAACCAACAAAGGTGATGGCTGGGATCGTCCTATCTTGAACGATACTAAGGTTTTCCAATATGGTGACGCTCTTGCCATCGTATGTGCTGATAGCGAATGCAATGCACGCGCCGCTGCCGATAAAGTGAAATTTGACCTTGAACTTTTGCCAGAATACATGAATGCACATGATGCCATGGATCCTAGCGCCATTGAAATTCACCCCGGCACTCCAAACCTCTACTTCGAGCAAGGCCTTGAAAAAGGTGAAGATACCGCTAAGTATTTTAACGATCCCAACATGGTTACCGTGGAAGGCTCTTACTATACCCAGCGCCAACCTCACCTTCCTATTGAGCCAGACGTAGGTTATGGTTATATGAACAAAGATGGTCAGTTAGTATTGCACTCCAAGTCCATTGGCTTGCATTTACATGGCTATATGATTGCTCCAGGCCTTGGTGTAGAAATGGGCAAAGAACTCGTCATGGTACAAAATACCACCGGCGGTACCTTTGGTTATAAGTTCTCCCCCACCATGGAAGCCCTTGTGGGTGTGGCCGTACTTGCCACCGGCAAGCCTTGCCACTTGCGCTATAACTACGAGCAACAACAAAACTACACCGGTAAGCGCTCTCCTTTCTGGACCACAGTGCGCATGGCCGCAGACAAAAACACCAAAAAGATTATGGCTTTAGAAGTTGACTGGACAGTTGACCACGGTCCTTA
>CAYJHU010000090.1:0-8753 GCA_964369655.1 uncultured Desulfovibrionaceae bacterium
CTTCCGGTGTGCCTTCGGCCACAATTCGCCCGCCGTTTTCGCCGCCGCCCGGCCCTAAGTCCAGCACATGGTCAGAGCTTAAAATAACATCGGTATTGTGTTCAATGACTACCACGGTGGCACCGCGATCTACCAATTTATGTAAAACATTTATGAGTTTACCCACTTCATGCATGTGCAGGCCGGTGGTTGGCTCGTCTAAAATATACATGGTGCCCGGCAAAGATTTTTTGCCAAGCTCGCGCGAAATTTTAATGCGCTGTGCTTCGCCGCCAGAAAGCGTGGTGGCTGGCTGACCAAGACGAATATATTCAAGCCCCACATCCTCAAGCACCGCAAGGCGCCTCTCAAGCACGGGATAATTTTCAAAAAATTTACGCGCTTGACGAACAGATAAGGCCAGAACATCGGCAATATTCAGCTCTTTATAGCGTACCTCAAGGGTCTCGTGGTTATAACGATTGCCCTTACACACATCGCAGGTCACATAGACGTCAGGTAAAAAGTGCATCTCCACACGAATTTGCCCATCACCATTACATGCCTCACAACGTCCGCCCTTTACATTAAAACTAAAGCGGCTGGATGTATAGCCCCTTTTTCGAGCATCGGGCGTGCTGGCAAAAATATTACGAATTTCGTCAAAAATCTTGGTATAAGTAGCCGGATTGGAGCGCGGCGTGCGTCCAATGGCGCTTTGGTCGATGGAAACAATGCGTTCAATGCTTTCGTGACCGCTGATTCCGGCAATAATTCCCGGCTGATCTACACGGATTCCTTGCGAAAGCGCCAAATGCTTATAGAGTGAATCCATCACTAGTGAGGACTTGCCCGATCCGGAAACTCCGGTGACGCAAGTTAAAACACCAAGTGGAATGCGGCATTCAACATCTTGTAAATTATGTGTTTTTACGCCTTTGAGTACAATTTCGCCTGTGCCTTCGCGTCGCTCGTCCGGCAATTCAATGCCAAGGTCGCCGCGCAGATACTTGGCGGTGAGGCTATCGGAATTTTCTACAAGCTCCTTAACGCTTCCCAAAAAGACCAAGTCGCCGCCAAGTGCGCCGGAGCCTGGCCCAAGTTCGATAATGGTATCGGCTTCGCAAATGGTGGCCTCATCATGCTCCACCACAAGCACGGTATTGCCGCGCTGTTGTAAAGAACGTAAAGTTCCTATTAGTCGTTTGTTGTCGCGCGGATGCAGGCCAATGGATGGCTCATCCAGTACATAAGTCACGCCCACAAGGCCGGAACCAAGCTGTGAGGCTAAGCGAATGCGCTGGGCTTCGCCGCCGGATAAGGTAGACATGGCGCGCCCAAGGGAAATATATTCTAAACCCACATCATGCATAAAATGTAAGCGATGGCGCAATTCCTTAAGCAGTGGCTCGGCAATGAGCTCATGGCGTCCGCTAAACTCTTGTGTGCTGAGCCATTCAATGGCTTTTTCAACAGATTTGCGGCAAAAAGCATCAATATTTATATCACCTACACGCACAGCCAAAGCTTCGGGACGCAGACGGGCGCCATTGCATTCCGGACAATGGGTAGACTGTCGAAAGCGAGAAAGGGTTTCGCGCCAAGCATCGCCGTATTGCATGCCTTTTTCTAAAAGCGGCATGACGCCTGTCCAGCGTTTTTCCTGAATGGGCACATCGCCTTGCGCTTCTATGTCATCAATATGATTAAAAATATGGCTATTGTAATCGCCTTTGGCGCTCAGCGCCACATTGCCACCCATCCAATTTCGACGTAAACCGTCAGAATTGTTTACAGGCTTTCCTTTAGCATCCTCACCATAAAAGAGCGCCAGCAAGGCTTTTTCGCTAAAATCGGCAAGCTTGGTATCAAGGGTAAATTTCCAGCGTTTGCCAAGGGCGGCAAGGGCTTGCTCATAGCGGGCAAACATTTTGGCATTTGCCCAAGGTAAAAGCGCTCCTTCGCGCAGGGAAAGTCCCTTGTTGGGCGCCACTAAGAGCGGCTCAAAGTAGTCTACAGCACCTAAGCCCACACAGCGCGGACACGCTCCTTGCGGACTGTTAAAGGAAAAAAGTTGCGGGCTTGGGGCAGGCAAGGAGACGCGGCATTTTTTGCACACAGAGGCCGTAGCATGCACTATGTCCGTGGCCTTGCCCGCTGTTTTGGCGCCGTCCATGCCTTCAGGCAAGTGCACGGTGAGGCGACCTTCGCCATAACGTAAGGCTAGCTCCACCGAATCAGCCAAGCGTCCACGCAGACCCTCTTTATTTACCAAGCGGTCTACAACCAAATCAAGATTGTGTTTTTTATTTTTATCTAGCGCGGGCACATCATCAATATTCAAAATCTCACCATTGATGCGCACACGCACAAAACCCTCGGCCTTCAATTTTTTGAGGCGATCGGCGTGGGTGCCTTTTTGATGTTCCACCAATGGGGCGAGCAAAATAAATTTTGTGCCTTGGGGCATATGCAAAATATCTTCAATAATTTCATCGGCGGCGCGCGCTTCAATGATTTCGCCGCAGGTAGGGCAATACATGCGCCCAAGACGAGCAAAAAAGACACGCAAAAAGTCATAAATTTCTGTCACCGTGCCCACGGTGGAGCGAGGATTGCGCGCGGTGGATTGTTGCTCAAGCGAAATAGCAGGGGAGAGCCCTTCGATTTTTTCGACGGCGGGTTTGTTCATTTGTGGTAAAAATTGGCGTGCATAAGCTGAGAGTGATTCCACATAGCGGCGTTGTCCCTCTGCATAAACAATGTCAAAGGCCAGTGTAGACTTTCCGGATCCAGAAGGCCCACAGATTACAACTAAACGATCGCGCGGAATATCAAGGCTGATATTTTTCAAATTATGGTGGCGTGCACCTTGGATTGAGATAGAATTTTTCATTCTAGAAAAATAGTGGTTGTATGGGTTTTGGCAAGGTGAAGATGCTATTTTTCCTTAAAATTTTTCGTGGCAATTTGGCGTACTTTGCAGTAGTCTTTTGCCGTAAAATATACATAAGGGGAAAGATATGCGAGAAATACACTTTAAGGATATCAGCGATGCTGTGGCTAAATTAGCCATAAAATCCTGCTGTCAACTGCCACGCGATGTCTACGAATCCTTCCAAAGTGCCAAGGAGAGCGAACCGTCACCCGTGGGGAAAAATATTTTAGATCAGCTTATCACCAATGCGGACATTGCCGCCGCAGAAAATATCCCCATCTGTCAAGATACCGGCCTTGCGGTTGTTTTTGTGGAACTTGGGCAAGATGTGCACATTGTGGGCGGTGATTATGAAGCGGCCATCAACGAAGGCATACGCTGTGGATACGTGGATGGCTATCTGAGAAAGTCTTGCGTAGCTGAGCCGCTTTTTGAGCGCAAAAACACCGGCGACAATACCCCCGGTATCATCCACACGCGTATAGTCCCCGGAGATAAAATGCGCATCCGCTTTGCCCCCAAGGGTGCTGGCTCTGAAAATAAAAGTATCCTTAAAATGCTTGTGCCAGCCGACGGCATTGAGGGCGTGCGCAAGGTTGTGCTTGAAGCTGTAAAGCTTGCCGGCCCTAATTCCTGTCCTCCCATGGTGGTGGGGGTTGGCATTGGCGGAAATCTAGAAGTTGCCGCCCTTTGTGCCAAGCGCGCCGCCGCTCGTGATATAAATACTTCTAATGTTGATCCACGCTATGCGGCCTTTGAGCAAGAGCTTTTGGAAATGGTTAATAAAACCGGTATCGGGCCACAAGGACTTGGCGGCACAACCACCGCCTTGCGCGTGCATGTAGAGTGGCACCCGACGCACATTGCTTCCTTACCTGTGGCGGTAAATATAAATTGTAATGCAGCGCGTCACGCTGAAACTGTTTTATAACGGCGCATAAAGGAGATTTCATGTCCAACGAAAGTAAAAGAATCACCGCTCCCTTTGATGATGAAACCGCGCGCTCATTGCGTGCCGGCGACCGTGTGCTTATTTCCGGCACAATTATTGCCGCCCGCGATGCCGCTCACAAAAAACTTGTGGAAACCCTCGAAGGCGGCGAAGACTTACCCATAGATTTGCGTAATCATGTCATTTATTATGTGGGGCCAACGCCGGCACAGCCCGGCCACGCCATTGGCGCCGCAGGGCCAACTACCTCCGGACGTATGGATGCCTATACTCCGCAAATTTTAGAGCAAGGCGTTAAGGGCATGATTGGTAAGGGCTACCGCAAACCGGAAGTTATTGAAAGCATGAAGAAAAATCAAGTTCCCTATATGGCCGCCGTGGGAGGAGCCGGAGCGCTCATCTCTAAAAGCATCAAAAAATATACTGTGCTTGCCTATGAAGAGCTTGGCCCAGAAGCTGTGGCAGCCATGGAAGTTGTGGATTTTCCTGCCATTGTAGTCATCGACTGTCTTGGCAATGATTATTATGAGCAAGGACAAGTGCCGTTTCGTAAAATTTAAGAGTCCTGCACAATGAATTATGCAGGACTCTTAAAAAATTATGCAGTGTTAATTAAAATAACAATGTAAAAGATTGGTATTTTTCCATAATTTCTGCGCCGGCTTTGTCCACATCGCTTTTGAATTGCTCACGAGCGGCAGAAATTTTCTTTCCAAGTTCGGCGTCTTGCAAGGCGAGGATTTGTGCGGCAAGCCAAGCGGCGTTGCGTGCGCCGGCCTTGTCGGTGGCCACTGTGGCTACGGGAAAGCCGGGAGGCATTTGCACCGTAGAATATAAAGCGTCGGCGCCGGCAAGGGCAGAACCGGAAACAGGAATGCCAATGACGGGTTTGATGGTGCGTGCGGCCACTGCGCCGGCAAGGTGTGCGGCCATGCCTGCAGCACAAACAAATACTTGCACGCCAGCTTTTTCAAGCTCATCTACCAATTTTTCTGTGCGTTCAGGAGTGCGGTGCGCGGAAGTGACGGTAAAGCAATAGGGAATATCAAGCTTTTTCAAAATTTCAACACAGGGGCTGACTTGTGGCTCGTCGGAAATTGAGCCCATAAAAATTGCTACTTTTGCCATAATTTTATCCTTGTACTCGTTTTATGCCTTTTGCGGCAATGTCTTTGCGATAATAACTTTTATCCATTTTTATAAGTTCCATGGCGGCATAGGCTTTTTCTTGCGCTTTTTGCAAATCTTCACCCAGCGCAGTTATGCAAAGCACACGTCCGCCGGAGGAAAGAATCTTGCCGTCTTGAAAATTGGTTCCGCTATGGAAAACCTTTACTTGTCCAAGTTTTTCGGCCTCTTCAATACCTTGAATTTCCATACCCTTGGGGTAGCTATTGGGATAGCCCTCTGCAGAAAGCACAATGCCAACGGCTGCTTCATCGCTATATTCAATGTTCATGCTACTTAAAGAACCCTGAACACATGCGAGCATAATTTGATCAAGGGGAGTTTGCAAACGCATGAGAAGAGGTTGACACTCAGGGTCTCCAAAGCGTGTATTATATTCAAGCACCTTAGGGCCATTTTTCGTCATCATAAGGCCGGCATACAAAATGCCTTTGTAAGGGTGCTTGGTGCTGCCAAGGGTTGTAAGCATGGGTGAGATGGCGAGCTCCATAACCTCAAGATATTGCTCTTTTTTGAGGAGCGGCGCAGGAGAGTATGCTCCCATGCCTCCGGTGTTTGGGCCCTTATCGCCGTCATAGACGGCTTTATGATCTTGGGCAGAGGGCAGAGCAATGGCATGCTTGCCATCGCAAAAGCAGAGGAAAGAAATTTCTTCGCCTTCAAGGCATTCTTCTAAAATAACAGTAGAACCAGCATCACCAAAAGCTTTATCAAGCATAATGTCATCTAATGCTTTGATGGCTTCAGCTTCGGTTTGTGCCACAACAACACCCTTACCGGCAGCAAGGCCATCGGCCTTAACCACAATGGGGGCGCCGTGCTCTTTGACATAAAGGCAGGCCGCAGCATGGTTGCTAAAGTGTGCTCCTGCGGCACAAGGAATATTGGCTTGAGCCATAATGCCCTTGGCAAAGGCTTTGCTACCTTCAAGCTGGGCGCAGTATTTGTCTGGGCCAAAGCAGGCTATACCAGCTGCGCTCATGGCATCGGTGATGCCAAGGGTTAATGGAAGCTCTGGGCCGGGAACAGCTAGGTCAATATTTTTTTCGCGGGCAAAGCGTACCAGTTCTGTGATATTATCCACAGCGATGTTGACAGCTGTCACCTTTTCAAGCTGTGTTCCACCATTGCCAGGTGCAATAAAAACTTCTGTAACTGTAGGGCTTTGTAGTAATTTCCATACGAGGGCATGCTCTCTACCACCAGAGCCAATAACTAATATACGCACACGTACTCCTTTCAATGACGCATAATTCACGCATAATGCGGCGCAAACAAATTTTAATTTTGTATACATTAGCTCTTTGCAATTCGCGTGAAATCTGCTAGAGCATTTGCCCATAAAGAACTTACATGTAGCTTAATAGACCGTAGTAATACGGTACAGTTTTGGGCGTTCTGTCGAAAAGTCGACTTTTTCAACGGACTGCTATAGTATTATAGTGTACGTATAAAAAAGTCGCGTTAGCCTTTGGCATTATCCCATTATGCTTAAAAACGCAATGGCGCACTTTTACCAAAAATTGAGGATATTATGACAACAACAAATGATTTTGCTTTAGGAATTCAAGAGCTTGATAAAATATCTCAAGATGCCACTGGGCATGAAAAAATGCAAATAGAAGGCATTCGTTATACCATAAAGCAAGCAAAAAATAGTGCGCAATATAAGGCAAAACTTGGGGATATTCAGCCCGAAGATATAAAAAAGATAGAAGATATTCGTAATCTTCCCTTTACGGATGTGGATGATTTGCGTGATGGCTATCCCTTGCCATTATTATCCATACCTGAAGAACAGGTAGTGCGCATTCATGCTTCATCTGGCACCACGGGCAAGCGCAAGGTGCTTGCTTATAGCAAAAAAGATTTGGATACTTTTGTCATGCAAATGGCGCGTTGCTACAGCATGGCAGGCTTAACCCCTAAGGATAAAATGCAAGTGGCGGTGGGCTATGGCCTTTGGACAGCAGGGGCTGGATTTCAGCTTGGTGCAGAGGCTCTTGGGGCTTTGACCATACCTGTCGGACCGGGCAATATTGAGATGCATATTCAGCTTTTACAAGATATGCAAAGTACTTTTTTTGGTGCCACAGCTTCCATGGCTTTACTTATGGCCGAAGAGGTGGAGCGCTATGGTCTTAAGGATAAAATTAACCTACGTAAGGTTATTTGTGGGGCTGAAACACGTAGCGAAAAAATGCGCCTTGCCACCGAGAGTAAGCTTGGACTTGAGGGGAGCTATGATATTGCCGGCATGACAGAAATGTATGGCCCGGGCTCTGCCATAGAATGCGATGCCCATGACGGCCTGCATTATTGGTCAGATTTATTTCATATCGAAATCCTCAATCCCGAAACCTTGGAGCCGGTGGCAGAGGGAGAAGTGGGCGAGATGGTTGTTACTTCTTTGTGCAAGGAAGCCGTGCCGCTTATTCGTTATCGCACACATGATTTATCACGCTTTATCCCTGGTAAATGTTCTTGTGGACTGTGCGTACCTCGCCACGATAAAATTTTAGGTCGCAGTGATGATATGCTTATTTTCCGCGGTGTGAATATTTATCCCGGTCAAATTATGGATGTAATTGGCAAATTCCCTGAGTTTGGGGGCGAATATCAAGTGGAGCTGTCGCGCGACGAAAAGGCTTTGGATCACATGCTTTTGCGGGTGGAACGCGCTGAAAATGTCAGCTCAGATCACGATAATGACCTTGCGACAAAGGTTGCAGGACAGCTACACAAAAGCCTTATGGCGCGGGTGGACGTTAAAATTGTGGATAGCGGCAAGCTACCACGTACCTTTGGTAAATCAAAGCGCGTGACTGATACAAGGCAGTAATGGGATGTATTTTTTCTGTGAGGGGAGGGAACGCTTATTTCCTGCCGAAAAATCTTATATTTTAAAGTAAATATGTTAGATAAAATATAAATTGCTAAGTGTTACAAAGTTTGCCTCGTTCAATTTTCAACTTGTTGAAAATTGAACGCATAAAGGTTTCCAAAGGGGATTATCCCCTTTGGCGGAGGGTTTGGGAGGCAGAGCCTCCCAAAAAATAATAAAAATATAAGGAGTTATTATGGATATTTTTGAAGCAATTTTTACTCGTCGCAGTATCCGCGCTTTTACCGAAGAAGCAGTGAGTGATGCCGATGTGAAGCGCATGCTAGAAGCCGCCATGGTGGCTCCCAGTGCCGGTAATGCGCAGCCATGGCGTTTTATTGTGGTGCGTGCGCAAGAAACCTTGGAAAAAATAGCCGAGGTTAATCCTTATGCCGGTATGGCAAAAAAATCTTCTGTTTGCATTGCCGTGTGCGCCGATTTGAATGCCGAAAAATACCCAGGCTATTGGCAACAAGATTGCGCCGCCGCCTTGCAAAACCTCATGTTGGCAGGCCGCGGGCTTGGCATTGGCACGGTGTGGACAGGTGTATATCCTGACGAAAGCAGGACGGCTATTTTTAAAGAGTTTTTTGCTTTGCCGGAACATGCCGAAGTGCTTGGCATTGTGGTTTGCGGACATCCTGCGCAGGACTTTAAGGCTCGTGATAATTACGATGCGCAAAAAGTCTTCACCGAAAAATGGGGTCAGTAGCACGTTAGTTTAAAATTTATTAGTAAATATTTTAGTTACTACTAGTTACGCGTTTTCTATTTGCGTAGCAAATGGAAAATGCAAATAAAAGTTTTTGAGG
>CAYJHU010000091.1:0-8688 GCA_964369655.1 uncultured Desulfovibrionaceae bacterium
CTGACGATGCGAGATGGAAAAAGATGAAGACGCCAAAAGCGCATAAAAGTATTACAAAGAAAGTGGCGGATGATTAAAATAAAAAAAGGAGAACACCTCAGTGCTCCCCTTTTAAAATTAAATCATAACAAATTAAATCATTATTCTGGCAAGGCCACATTTTCTGTAATAGTTTCTTGATACTTAGTAGCATCTTTCCAATCTTCCGGCGTAGGAACAAGCACCTCACGAACACTATATGTTTTGTTGGTATCATTATAAGCTTGTATAAAATAATCAGCTAAAGAGCTGGATCTTCTCAGATAATTAAGGCTTCTGTTTGCCACATTATACAAGGCAATGGAAGAGGGAGTGCCAGATCCATAATTTGCACCTTCACGCTTAAAAGTATTTTCATCCATGGTGGTCATAAAAAAGCGCGTGCCATCTACCCAGTAATAAGGACTTAAAACGGTGGTAGTAAAAACCTTAGTGGCATTAGCAAAGTTGTAAAAAGTTATACCGCGTTCAGGCGAAGTACCTTGATCAATAACAAGATACTCTGCAGTGGGTGAAAATACAATGTCAGTCAAATGCGTAGCAAAGTCTTCATCATCAAATTTTATAAACTTCTCAAAAGTACCATCGGTCTTAAAGAAATAAATGCCCATGGCACTGCCGTCCATGGCGGCATTTACTTTTTTAGAAACAGGATAAGCTATAAATTCAGCGCCGGTAACCTTTAGCGGCTCAACTTTTTCCATAAGCTCTTTTTTGTCCCCAGTTTTTTTATAAAGCTTATTTTCTTCAAGGACATACTCAGGGCTAAACTCTTCGGCCGCTGTGGCGTAATTTACACTACTTAGCGTACAAAGAGAAAATACAACAAAAGCCCACAAAAAAGATTTTTTCCATAGCATAACTGATACTCCTAAAGGTAGTTAATTGGTAAAGGTAAAATTACGCCCCATCTCTTTAACAACGTCATTAAATTCCACTTCATCCCCAAATGTCTTGGGATAACGGAAAATAAAGGTTGCTGTTTGCTTATCATTTACAATGGTATATTGTAAAAAGTCAAATTTATTTTCTCCATCTCCATAGATAAACACAAAAAAGTCATCATTGCTTTGATCAGAATCATCTCTAAAATGTTTCGTCTTTGCGATGGCTTGCTTTAAAAGCTCTTCGCCTTTTTTTCCATCATTTTTCGCAGTCGTGATGGCAAGAGTATACTTCCCATCAGCACTGCTGGTGCTCATGCCCTTCCCATCTTTGCTCGCATGCACAGTCCCAAACATAGCAGGATATTGTATTGAGTATTTAAAGCGTTTATTTTCATAACTTTTTTGAGCGCAGGCAGGCTTTGCAAGCATCCCAAATCCCATAAAAATAATAAAGAAAGACAAAATAATATTACGCATATTCATGGTAAATCTCCAATAGAAAAGTATTATACGCAAATAGCGGTAGTTACAATAATATACAAGCTTTACTTGTATTCAGCAAGTAAAGCTTGTGATATAAATTTAAGAAAAATTTGAGGGATATAAGTGGCGGAGGCGTATAGGAGTCGAACCTACCATGGACATTTCTACCCACCATCGGTTTTGAAGACCGAGCGCAACACCGGTTACGAAACGCCTCCGAAGCGGGAATACTATGTGACTTGTAAGTAAAAAGCAAGAATTAATTCTATGCTAGATATTTTGGGAGGCAACGCCTCCCATATTGAATTTTGTAAAAATTTTATTCTGTAGCGCCATGCTTTTTAAGTAATTCTACGTTTTCTTTATGCTTACCTTTGCGCGCATAGTAAAGAACGTTTTTATTGCTACTGTCTTTGATATGTATATCTGCTTTGTTCTTTAGCAATAAATCTGTGATTGCAGGAGCTTGATTGTATGCGGCATACATGAGCGCCGTAGCGCCGTTTTTTGCTGTTGCATTGATATTAGCGCCGTATTTGAGCAGTATTTCTAGGCACGCAGCATGCCCGCGTTGAGCGGCAAGCATCAATGCAGTCATGCCTTTATCATTGGTGCTGTCTAAAGCGGCTTTGTTTTTAATGAGTAATTCTAAAGCATTGGCATGTCCACTGTAGGCCGCCCACATAAGCGGTGTCCAGTCTTTAAGGTCTGTAGTTTGTACATTGGCCTTATGTTCAAGTAGGGCTTGCAGGCTACTGTCGTGTCCCTTGCTGGCAGTTAGCATCAGGGCTGTAAAACCTTGCTTGTTTTTTGCTTCGATGTTTGCTTTATGCTGTAGCAAAAGCTTAATGATTTCAGAGTTTCCAATGTAGGACGCAACTAAAAGCGCATTCATATTAAGGGAGTTTACCGCATGTATATCTGCATTATTTTCTAATAAAATTTGCAGAGATTTTAAGCGATTATGTTTTGCAGCGTACATAAGCGGGGTCAAGCCTTCGGTGCTTAGTGCATTAATATTTGCTTTGTTATCTAAAAGGATTTGAATAATATTGTCATGCCCTCGCACAATGGCAACGCTTAGCGGCGGCATAGCCATGAGGGAATTTTCATTAACATTGGCTTTGTGAGCTATGAGCAATTTAACGGCTTCTTCACGTCCGTTGGCTGCTGCATAAGCTAGAGCTGTGCCGCCTTTTGCATCCTTGGCATGTACGTCTGCGCCTTTTTTGAGTAATTCTTCTAATGCTTTCACATTACCGGCTTCTGCCGCATCATGTAAGGCGTTAGCATAACATACAGAATTTATGGATATGAATAGCATTAGCAGTAAAAAACTTATTTTTAAGCGCATAACAACTCCCATTTTAAATGAAATATACTTTATTATAAAGCAAAGCACCAAAAAAGTATAGCATGATACTTGTGTAGCATTTTGTATTCTAATTTGAATTTTTATGAGGTAGGGAAAGCCTTTTTTAAGAAAAACTTTCCCCTTTTCAACTTGTTGAAAAGGGGGCGTAAGGGTTTCCAAAGGGGTTTAACCCCTTTGGCGGTGGGTTTGGGAGGCAGAGCCTCCCAAGTTAGAATACGTGTTGTGATTTAAATATTACTCAGTCTTTTCAGCCATTTCCGGCTTGCCTTGCATGACATTTTCATGGGCGGCAATGAGCTCTGGTATAACTTCAGGACTTGCAAGAGTAGAGGTATCACCAAGCTCCTCGTAGGCGCCGGCGCTAATTTTGCGAAGCATGCGCCTAATGATTTTACCTGAGCAAGTTTTGGGCATATTATGTACAAATTGAATGACTTCCGGTGTAGCAAGGGGGCCGATATCACGACGAATGGTATCGCGCAGCTCCTTACGTAAATCTTCTGACCAGGCAATATCTTCGCACAAATTCACATAAGCATAGATGCCTTCGCCCTTGAGCTCATGCGGCATAGGCACAACTGCAGCTTCGGCAACGCTTGGGTGGGCTACAAGAGCAGATTCAATTTCTGAGGTTGAAAGCCTGTGGCCGGAAACGTTGATGGAATCGTCAATACGTCCCAAAATCCAATAGTATCCGTCTTCATCCACGCGCGCACCATCGCCGGATTGATAACCGTTAAAGCGCTCAAAGTAGGATAAATATTTATTATGGTCACCGTACACGCCCTGCATCATACCCGGCCATGGTTTGCGGATGACTAGGTGTCCGCCGCGTCCATCTATTTCCGTATCATCATTACTACCACTCATGATGGTGGCGTCGATGCCCGGTAAGGGGAAGGTAGCAGAGCCCGGTTTAAGCTTATTAACATAGGGAACAGCGGCAATCATGGCTCCGCCGGTTTCTGTTTGCCACCAAGTATCGATGATGGGGAGTTCATCGCGTCCGATAACCCTGCGATACCACATCCATGCTTCGGGATTGATGGGTTCACCCACGGATCCTAAGATGCGCAAGGAGCGCAGGTCATAGCGTTCCGGCCATGCTTCACCCATGCGCATGAGCGAGCGAATAACCGTTGGGGCGGTATAGAAGATATTGACACGATATTTTTCCACAATACTCCAATAGCGGTCAGGCTTTGGAAAGTTGGGGACGCTTTCAAACATCACCGTGGTTGCACCAAGGGAAAGCGGACCATAGACCATATAGGTGTGGCCGGTAATCCAGCCGCAGTCGGCCGTGCACCAGTACACATCGTCATCGCGCATGTCAAAAACCCACTGCGTAGTGTGGGCGGCATAGGTTAAATAGCCGCCGGTGGAGTGCATAACCCCTGTGGGCTTGCCGGTACTGCCACTGGTGTGCAGTAAAAAGAGCGTGTCATTGGCATCCATCGACTCACAAGGAAAGTCCGCATCCAAGGTAAAATCATCCAGCAAATCATGCCACCATATATCGCGGTTGCGATGCATGTATACGTCTTGGTTGGCACGGTTAACTACCACCACGTGTGCCACGGAGGGGCATTTTTCGATGATGGGGTCAAGGTTGGCCTTGAGGGGTTTAATTTTTCCGGCGCGTACGGTACCGTCGGCGGTGATAACTACCTTTGCCTTACAATCTTGAATACGACCAAGTACGCCGCCTTCGGCATAACCTGAAAAGATAACCGTATGGATAGCGCCAATGCGTGCGCAAGCCAGCATGGCAATAATAAGCTCTGGAATCATAGGCATATACAGAGCTACACGATCTCCTTTACGAACACGCAAAGAACTTAAAGCATGTGCAATGCGACATACCTCTGTATAAAGCATTTGATAGGTATAGCAACGCACTTCGTGTTCTCCCTCACCTTGCCAGATGAGAGCGGCTTTGTTGCGTTTGCCATTGATAAGGTGCCTGTCAATGCAATTGTAGGCTGCGTTAAGTTTGCCGCCATTAAACCACTTATATGAATGCTTTTCATAATCGGCTTCAAGCACGCTGTCCCAGGGCTTAAACCAGTGCAAAAGTTGGTTGGCACGATCCCCCCAAAAACCTTCGGGGTCTTCCAAAGCTCTTTTACAAGTAGCTTCATACTCTTCGGTACTTCGCACCCACGCTGTATCTTTATTATGTAGCGGTGGAATGTAGGTACGAATTTCATTCATCAAAGTAATAAAGCTGTCTTGAGCCATGGCAGTGTTGCCTCCTTTTAAGGTAAAATGTGGGAAAAGACATTCCCATTTTGGCAACATACACAGGCGATATATGCACGTCAAGGGGCAAAAATTGATTGAAAAAACAATCAATTGAAATTTTAGTCTGAAATTTTGGTTGATTAGAGAAACAGTTTTTGTAAGTTGTATACATTTATGCAAGATATTTTTTTCACAATCAGCGTGTGAGAAAATATTTTTTTTAAATATTTTGAGTGAGGCCAGTAGGGCGGGTATTAAAAAAGGGCTGAGAAGTAAAACTTCAAAGCCCAGTGGGGTAGAATTTAGCAATGAAGACTATTCGTCGTCAGAAGGCAATGCATCAATGGCGTCCATGATGGTTTTGTTACTTTCTTTTGCACAGAAGGTGGCAACATGTGTGCCAAGTTCTTTCATCCATTCTTCATTGATGACAGTATCATCGCTCTTGCCGCTTAAATAACCGTCAATCCACATGAGCATCAAGCCGATTTTGTCTTGGGGCATTGCTAAGAAGTCTTTGCAGGCAACTTTAGCTAAGTCGGTGTCTTTTGCTTGTGCAATAGAAGAAAAACCCATAAATACAGTTAATACTAAAATCATAAATAATTTCATGTAATATCTCCTTTAATTTTTTGTGATAGTAGAAAAGATAGCTTGGTGAGTCAATAAAAAGCTATTTAAGTTAACAAAAAAATCCTACACATGTGTTGAGCAGGATTTTTTGTTAATTTTTAATAGAAACTATAAGTCTTTTCCAGCCTTGATAGCATCTAAAACAGTTTTACCTTGGTTTTTAGCGCAATATTCGCCAAGATGTCCACCAAATTTTTCGGTCCATTCTGCGCTTAAAGTGGTTTTTTTGCCTTGGCCATTCACGTATCCGTCAGCCCATGCAAAGACAAGTTGTGCAAGTTCTTCATCACCGCTCGCAAGGTCTTTGCAAGGCATATCGCCAACATTTCCGTTTGCTTGTGCAAGTGGAGCCATTGCGGAAAAACCTAAAAACACAGTTAAAGCTAAAATCCAAGAAATTTTCATACACTACTCCAAATTTTTTTTAGAGCCTAAGGCTTAAGGATAATGAACGCAAATGAAATTAAGCTCTTTTTTTTTGTTGATAAAAACAAGGAGTTGCGATATTTTTTGATAATTCATTTTAATAAGGACTTCACTCATGCAAATACATCAAAATAGTTTTTTTCGAGTTTTTCTTGCATTTTTTACAGTTTTGAGCGTTTTTACTGGGGCATTGGCTAATAGTGATGACATTGATAAACTTATCCAAAAAGCAGAACAGCGCCGAATTGCCATGGCCAAGATGATGGAAAAAAGTACTGTTTTGATTTTAAGTTCTGGCGAAGATGAATCTGGCTCCGGCACAGGTTTTGTGGTGGGAGATGGTTATGTGCTTACCAATGAGCATGTTGTAGAAGGCGGCAAAGACTTTTATATTGGGGGGAAGGATTTTTCCTTGGTAAAGGCTGAACTTCTGGGAAAGGTGAATGACCAAAGGGGTGATTTTGCCTTACTTAAATTCACCCCTCCCGTAAAGCTCCCCATACTGAGCTTTAACTTTACCATAGGCCGTACGGACAGAGTCAGCGCATGGGGCTTTCCGTATGTGTATATACAGTTTGATAAAACAACCACTGATTTACTGGAAGACGATGGAACGGCTATTCCTCCGGTTATTTATACAGAAGGATCAGTCAATGCCTTGATTGATACACCGGATATGGGGCGAAATATTTTGCATTCTGCTAACATTGCCAGTGGTAACAGTGGCGGCCCGCTTATAAATACGCGTGGGCATGTGGTGGGAGTAAACACTTGGGGCTCCACAGATAAAGGTGAGGGTTCTCACGTAAATGCGGCTTTGACAGCAAAGATGGCTGTGACCTTTTTACGCTCCCTCGGTATGGAACCAAGTATTGTAGCCGCAGATGGAACTTTAACTGCAAGCCAAATGAATGAGTCGGCTTCAAGGCCTAGTTTAGATTCTAGTTCAAACTCAAGCTCGAACTCTAGTGGAGGCTGGTTTGGCACGCCAGAGTCCCCCGCTACTCCTAAGACTGCAGGAAGCCCGAGCGCTGATGATCTTACCGGTGAAGCCAAAAGCTCCTATGCCAAAGCCGCAGGCGGCGATGCCGATGCTCAAAGTTATATAGGGTTTGCGTATTGGGAAGGTGAAGATGCTCCCGAAAATGTTGATAAGGCCGTGTATTGGCTTAAAAAAGCTACGGATCAAGGGCATGCTGGTGCCAAGGCACTGCTTGGCATTATTTATATTGTAGAGCCTGACTTTAAAAATGTTCAAAAAGGCTTAGAATTCTTAAAAGATGCCGCTAAAAATGACAATGATGCCGCTGCGGTGCTGGCGATGTTTTTATTTTATGGTGAAACGCTTGGCATAAAGCGTGATGCTGAAGGTGCTTTTGCCGCTGCGCAAAAGGGCGCTGAAGCAAAAGACATGGACGCTATAGCCTTGCTTGCTCTTCTGTATTACACAGGAGACGGTGTTGAGGCTGATAGCAAGCGTGCGCACGAACTTGCTTTGCAAGCCGAAAAAGAAGGCAATGCCTTGGCTTATGCCGTGTTAAGCTGGATGTACTACATTGGGGATTTTCTTGAGGAAGATAATGCCAAGGCCTTTGAATATGCTAAAAAAGCTGCAGAAGATGACGACATCCTCGGAACAAGTTTGCTTTCTGCATTTTATTACCAAGGGGATGGCGTTGAGCAAGATTTTAAGTTGGCACACAAATATGCAGAAGAAGCCAGCGACTCATTTGGGGAAGTTGGACAATACATTATGGGTATGCTCTATGCCAATGGTCAAGGCGTGACAAAGGATCCCATCAAGGCTTGGGCATATTTTGATATGGCAAATCGTCAGAATGTTGAAGATGCACAAGAACAGCGTGATGCCTTAGGTGAAAAAATGTCTGAAAAAGAACTTAAAGATGCAAAATCCTTGGTTCGGCAATGGTACTCACAGAGCGGACTTGACATTGAGTAGCTTTTCTGTATTCTTCGCCATGCTTTATATATTTTTAACTCAAAATGGAGATTATACTTATGTCACAATTAGATCCAAATAACATGGGGTCAGGTTCTGCCTATGCAGGTGCTGCGGCTGTACCTAACGGTGCAGATCCTCTAGGTGGACAAACAGCATTGACCAGCAAAACCGCGCTTATTGTGTACTACATAATTGGCTGCATAAGTCAATTTACTGGCTTTATAGGGCTTTTTGTCTGGATTGGGGCGCTTATGTCCGGCTCTACTGCCAGGAAAGAAGGTGCAGAAATTGTAGCAAGGCATTGCAAATGGCTTTCTCGTTCGGTGTGGATATATACACTTATCGGAATGACTTTGCTTTGCTGGTTTTGCTTTGAAATTGGCAGTGCTGTTGTTAATCTACCTGAGGGCACAAACTTTGAAGATTATGATGCGCTTTTTGCCAATGAAGGCTTTATGAATGCCTTATGGGATTCCCTCTACATTCTTGGCGGCTATATAATCATGTGGTTGTGGTTTTTCTACCGCATGATTCGCGGTATAATTGCTCTTGTTGGCAATAAAGCTCCTTAAGCAAAAATCATTAAATTAAATTTTATGCGGGGAAATTTTTTCAAAGTTTCCCCGCATTTTTTT